>NZ_JBHWIV010000012.1:68628-161089 GCF_042731675.1 Kitasatospora sp. NPDC059827
CCCCGCCCTCACCCGCACCCCCCGCCCCGGGCCCCGCCCCCCCCCCCCCCCGCGCCCCCCCCGCCCCCGCCCCCGCCCCGCCCTCGGTGCTGCCGCGAGCCGTCACCCGCCCGAGTGGGTGCGACTGGCCCGGCGTGCGGGCCGCTGGCACGCTGCGGCCCAGGAGACGGGAGAGGCCCGGTGGCTCGATGGGAGTGGTGGATGGCCGACGAGCCGGAGCTCGAAGCGATCGCCGAGTACGACGGGACGCGCGAACTGGCCGGGGGTCAGGTCATGGGCGCCGAGCCGTCGGCCCCGGAGCCGGCGATGATCACCACCTGGCTGCGGCTGCCGAAACCGGTGATGGACGAGGTACGACGACGGGCGCAGGAGCGGGAGACCGAGCCGGGCGTCCTCCTCCGGGAATGGGTCGAAGCCGCCGTCGTGGACCCGGGCGGGACCGTGCCACTGAGCGTGATCACCGCCGCCGTCGCGCGTTACCAGCAGGAGCGTGCGGCCCGGACCGGTCGGCACTTCGAGCGGGCGCGGCACTGGGAAGCCGTCGAGATCGCCGCGTACGTGCACCGGGCGGAGGAGGAGGCGCGCTGAGCCGGACTCCGGCTCAGGCGCTCAGCGCCGGGACCGTTGCCGCCGCCCGGCGGGCCCGGTCGTAGCGTTCCAGCAGCAGTGCGGCCAGCTCCGGGGCGGCGCCGAGGACGTCGGCGACCAGGTCCGCGCCCGCCGCAGCCGCCGCGATGCGGTCCGGCAGCAGGCCCGGGGCCAGCAGGTACGGGGCGACGGCGGTCCGCTCGGCGCCGGCCGCGCGCAGGGCGGCGAGGGCGTCGGGCACGCGCGGGCCCGCCGCCGAGGCGTACGCGACCTCGACGGCGGCCCAGCCGCGGGTGCGGCGCCACTCGGCGGCGGCCCGGCGGGTGGCCGCGTCGGCGGCCGGGTCGGAGGAGCCGGCCGCGGCCAGCACCACACCCGTACGGGCGCGGACCGCCGCCGAGCCGACGTCGAGCCCGGCCCCGGCCAGCCGGCGGTCCAGGGCGGCGAGCAGCAGCGGGGAGGGGCCCAGCACGTCCGCGACCGGCAGGCCCGCGCCGGTGGCGCGCAGCGCGGCGGGGATGTCGTGCTTGGCGTGGAAGGCCCGGTTGAGCAGCAGCGGGACGGCCACCGCGTCCGCCGCCCGCCCGAACCGGCCGGACCGCCCGACCAGTTGGGGGATCCGCGGCGCGCAGTGGTCCAGGTAGGCGGTGGCGACCTCCAGGGCGGGCCGCTGGGCCCGCACCTCCCGGACCAGCGCGGCCACGGTCGCGGCGTGCCGCGGGTCGCGGCTGCCGTGGGCGATGAGCAGGAGGGCGGGCACCGGCGGCCGCCTCACTTGCCGGAGGCCAGCAGGCCGCGGTTGCGCAGCACCCGGCGTTCGACCGGGGTGAAGACGAGCAGTTCGATGGCGATGCCGACGAACAGGATCAGGATGATGCCGAGCAGCACCCCGGACATGTCGGAGAACTCGCGCTGGTCCTCCAGGAACCGGCCCAGGCCCCGGCCGAGGTCGGGGGAGGAGGCGACGAGCTCGGCGGCCATCAGGGAGCGCCAGGAGAACGCCCAGCCCTGCTTGAGGCCGGCCAGGTAGCCGGGCAGCGCGGCGGGGATGAGCACGTGGCGGGCGCCGGTCAGGCCGGTGGCGCCGAGGGTGCGCCCGGCCCGCAGGAACAGCGGCGGGACCTGGTCGATGCCGGCCACCAGCCCGTTGGCGATGGACGGGACGGCGCCGAGCAGGATCACCGCGTACATCATCTGGTCGTTGATGCCGAGCCAGATGACGGCGGCCGGCACCCAGGCGACCGAGGGCAGCGACTGGAGGCCCTGGAGGACCGGGCCGATCGCGGTGCGCACCGGCCTGACCCGGGCGACGACCAGGCCGATCGGGGTGCCGATGACGACGGCGAGCAGGAAGCCCGACAGGCCGCGCCAGACGCTGGTCCAGATGATCGAGAACAGCGTGCCCTGGTACCAGAGGTCCTGGAGGGAGTGCCACACGTCGGTGGGGCTGGGCAGCTTGTACGAGGAGGTGAGGTGCAGGCTGTACGCGCCCTGCCACAGCGCCAGCACCACCAGCACGCCGATCAGCGGCGGCAGGGCCTTGCCGCGCAGCACCTCGCCGAGCGAGCTGCGCCGGGCGGTGACGGAGTCGAGGGCGTCCAGGCCGGCGCCGACGTCGGCGCTGTCGGAGACGCTGTCGGAGACGGGGTTCTTGTCCAGGACGACGGGAGCGGTGTCAGTGCTGGCCATGGCGACGGATCTCCCCACGCAGTTCTTCGGTGATCTCGATGGACAGGTCGGCGACGCCGGAGGACTCGATGCGGCGCGGCTGCGGCAGGTCGATCCGCCACTCCCGGGCGACCCGGCCGGGGCGGGAGGAGAGCAGTACGACGCGCTGGGCCAGCCGGACGGCCTCGCGCACGTTGTGGGTGACGAACAGGACGGACAGCTGCCGCTCGGCCCAGATCCGGGTGATCTCGTCGTGCAGGACGTCCCGGGTGATGGCGTCGAGGGCCGCGAACGGCTCGTCCATCAGCAGCACCTTGCTGCCCTGGGCGAGGGCGCGGGCCATCGCGACGCGCTGGCGCATGCCGCCGGACAGCTCGTGCACCCGCTTGCCGTACGCGCCGTTCAGGCGGACGAGTTCGAGCAGGCGCTCGGCCTCGGCCCGGCGTTCGGGGCGGGGGACGCCGGCCAGCTTGAGGGCCAGTTCGATGTTCTTCCCGGCGGTGAGCCAGGGGAACAGGGCGTGTTCCTGGAACATCAGGGCGGGGCGGCCGCCGGACACCTCGATGCTGCCGCGGGTGGGCGCGTCGAGGCCGGCGACCAGGTTGAGCAGGGTGGACTTGCCGCAGCCCGAGGCGCCGAGCAGGGTGACGAACTCGCCGGGCGCGACGTCGAGGGTGATGTCGTCCAGCACGTGGGTGGCGGAGCCCGGGCGGCCGAAGGACTTGTGCACGTGCGAGATCCGGACGGCGGGCGTGCCGCCGGTGGCGTCGGCGCCGGGGGCGTCCGCCGAGGTGGTCAGTGCCGGGGTCATCCGGGCACCTCCTGCGTGAGTGGTCTGGCGGGTCTGGCGAGGCTGGCGGGGCTGGCGGGGGCTGCGGAGCGGGAGGCCGGGTCCGGCCCCGCCCGGCCCGGTGGGCATCGATCGGGGATCGACCGGGCGGGCGGGGGCCGGACCGCGGAGCTGCGGGGCGCCGGGCTACTTGGCGCCGAGTTCGGCGTCCGCCACGGGCGCCTGGCCCTTGGCCGCGAGGACCTTGTTCAGCAGGGTGAGGTCGTAGATGCCGTTCAGGTTGGGCTTCTTGAGGAGCCCGGCGGTGACGGCGTGGTCGGCCTCGGCCTGGAGGGTGTTCGCCAGCGGGTCGTCCAGGAAGTCGATGTCGGACCAGGCCGGGTCGAGGACGGCCGGCTCCAGCGCGTTGCCGGCCTCCTTCTTGATCGCCTCGTTGGCGTCGGCCTTGGCCTTGTCGGGGTTGGCCTTGATGAAGGCGTTGGTGTTCACCGAGCCGCGCAGCACGGCCTCCACCACGTCCGGGTGCTCCTTGAGGAACTTCTGCGAGACGATGATGTTGGTGATCACGAACTTCTTGTCCGGCCAGACGTCCTTCTCGTTGAGCAGGACCTTCGCGCCGAGGGTGACCAGCTTGGAGGCGGTGGGCTCGGGCACCCAGGCGCCGTCGATGGAGCCCTGCCGGTAGGCGTCGGGGGTGACCTTGTTGTCGGTGCGCACCACCGAGACGTCGCCCGCGCCGGACGCCGCGTCGACCTTGTAGCCCTTGCCGGCCAGGTAGTTGAGCAGCGCCACGTCCTGGGTGTTGCCCAGCTGCGGGGTGGCGATCTTCTTGCCCTTGAGGTCGTCCAGCGAGCCGATCTTCTCGGGGTTGACCACCAGCTTGACCCCGCCGGAGGCCGAACCGCCGATGATCTTCAAGGACTTGCCGTCGGACTTGGTGTAGCCGTTGATCGCCGGGGAGGGGCCGATCCAGCCGATGTCGATCGATCCGGCGTTGAGCGCCTCGATCTCCGCCGGGCCCGCGTTGAAGACCTGGGTCTTCACCTGGGTGGCGCCCAACTCCTTCTGGAATATGCCTTCCTGGAGTCCGACCAGCGGGGTGCCGTGGGTCAGGTTGGCGAAGTAGCCGATCTTCACCGTGTCCGCGGTGAGCTTGGGGCCGGACGCCGAGCTCCCCACGGTGGCCGCGGTGTCGGCCTTGGTGTCGGCCTTGGAGCCGTAGCTGCAGGCCGACAGCAGGGCGACGGCGGTCAGGCCGGCGGCGGCGGCCGCGGCCGTGCGTCTGATCCGGCCGGCGTTGGGGCGGGCGGGCCGATCGGAGGGGGTGCGGTGCGAGGGTGCCTGGTGCGGTGCCATGGTGGGTCCTGTTCGCGGACGGACCGTCAGGAAGCGGTCCCGGGCGGACGGTGGGAAGGTGGCGCTTGCGGCAGGGGGTGTGCCGGGCAAGCCGGGCGGCCGTGGGGAGCGGCCCGGTGACGGGGCGTTCTCAGCCCCGTCGGCCCGCACATCGGGTCAAGCCGCCCTGGCCGCTGCCGAGGACGCCGCTGCCGATGCGGCCGCCTTCCTTGTCCATGCCCGAGAACGCCTCGCTGGGCATCAGACCCAGTCCTCCTCTTCGGGCGCGCCGGGCGCGCCGTCGGTGCGTACGGTGGCGAAGGCCTCGCCCGCCATGCCGGCGGTGAGGGTGGTGCCGTCGGCCGGGTCGATCAGCAGGAACGAGCCGGTGCGGCGGTTGTCGGTGTAGTCGTCGAGGGCCAGCGGCTCGGCGGTGCGCAGCTTCACGTGGCCGATGTCGTTGACGTTCAACCCCTCGGCGCCGGAGCGCTGTTCGAGGCTGTCGATGTCGATCCGGTAGGTGATCTCCTTGACGAGGGCGCGCACGGTGCGGGTGGTGTGCTTGAGCAGCACCTTGTCCCCGGCGCGCAGCGGCCGCTCGTTGAGGTGGCTGACGGTGGCCTCGATGTCCTTGGTGGGGGCGGGGGAGGCCCCGGCGGTGATGAGGTCGCCGCGGGAGACGTCGAGGTCGTCGGTGAGGCGGACGGTGACCGACTGCGGGGCCCAGGCCAGGTCGGCGGGGCGGCCGAGCGCGTCGATGGCGGCGACGGTGGTGGTGTGGCCGGAGGGCAGCACGGTGACGGGGTCGCCGACGCGCAGCACGCCGGAGGCCAGCTGGCCCGCGTAGCCGCGGTAGTCGGGGTGCTCCTCGGTCTGCGGGCGGATCACGTACTGGACGGGGAAGCGGGCGGGCTCCGCGCTGGGGTCGCTGCCGACCGGGACGGTCTCCAGGTGCTCCAGCAGGGTCGGGCCGCCGTACCAGTCCATGTGCGCGGACGGCTCGACGACGTTGTCCCCGGCGAGGGCGGAGATCGGGACGGCCAGCACGTCCTTGACCCCGAGCGAGGCGGCGTAGGCGGTGAACTCGGCGGCGATCGCGGCGAACACCGGCTCGGCGTAGTCGACCAGGTCCATCTTGTTGACGGCCAGCACCACGTGCGGCACCCGCAGCAGGGCGGCGACGGCGGCGTGCCGGCGGGTCTGCTCGACGACGCCGTTGCGGGCGTCGACCAGGACGACGGCGAGTTCGGCGGTGGAGGCGCCGGTCACCATGTTGCGGGTGTACTGCACGTGCCCGGGGGTGTCGGCGAGGATGAACCGGCGCCGGGGGGTGGCGAAGTAGCGGTAGGCGACGTCGATGGTGATGCCCTGCTCGCGTTCGGCCCGCAGGCCGTCGGTGAGCAGCGCGAGGTCGGGTGCCTCCTGGCCGCGGCTGCGGGAGGCGTGTTCGACGGCCTCCAGCTGGTCGGCGAGCACCGACTTGGAGTCGTGCAGCAGGCGGCCGACCAGGGTGGACTTGCCGTCGTCGACGGAGCCGGCGGTGGCGAAGCGCAGCAGGGAGGTGGCGCTGGTCCCGACGGTCGTGCTGGTGGTGCTCATTAGAAGTACCCCTCGCGCTTGCGGTCTTCCATCGCGGCCTCGGACAGCTTGTCGTCGGCGCGGGTGGCGCCGCGCTCGGTGAGGCGGCTGGCGGCGATCTCGGCGATCACGGCCTCGATGGTGGTGGCGTCGGAGTCGACGGCGCCGGTGCAGGACATGTCGCCGACGGTGCGGTAGCGCACCAGGCGCCGCTCGACGGGCTCGCTGTCCTTGGGGCCGCCCCACTCGCCGGCGGTGAGCCACATGCCGCTGCGGGAGAAGACGTCCCGCTCGTGGGCGTAGTAGATCTCGGGCAGTTCGATGCCCTCGCGCTCGATGTACTGCCAGACGTCCAGCTCGGTCCAGTTGGACAGCGGGAAGACGCGGACGTGCTCGCCGACGGCGTGCCGGCCGTTGTAGAGCGACCACAGCTCGGGGCGCTGGCGGCGCGGGTCCCAGGCGCCGAACTCGTCGCGCAGGGAGAAGACGCGCTCCTTGGCGCGGGCCTTCTCCTCGTCGCGGCGGCCGCCGCCGAACACCGCGTCGAAACGGTTGCTCTCGATGGCGTCGAGCAGCGGCACGGTCTGCAGCGGGTTGCGGGTGCCGTCCGGGCGCTCGCGCAGCCGGCCGTCGTCGATGAAGTCCTGGACATGGGCGACGTGCAGGCGCAGGTTGTGCTCGGCGACGGTCCGGTCGCGGTAGGCGAGGACCTCGGGGAAGTTGTGGCCGGTGTCGACGTGCAGGAGGGAGAAGGGCACGGCGGCCGGTGCGAAGGCCTTGAGCGCCAGGTGCAGCATCAGGATGGAGTCCTTGCCGCCGGAGAACAGGATCACCGGGCGCTCGAACTCCCCCGCGACCTCGCGGAAGATGTGCACCGACTCGGCCTCCAGCGCGTCCAGGTGGGACAGCGCGAAGGGCCCCCCTGAATCCTGGCCGGCGTCCTGGGTGCGGACCGGGCTGTCGGTCGCGGTGGTCATGCGAGACCCCTCTCGGTCAGGAAGGCGTGCAGCTCGGCGGCGGACTCGGCGACCTCGCGGCCCTGCGTCTGCAGGCGCAACTCCGGTGCGGCCGGGGCCTCGTACGGGTCGTCGACGCCGGTCAGGCCGGAGATCTCCCCGGTGGCCTGCTTGGCGTACAGGCCCTTGACGTCCCGTTCGGCGCACAGCTCGACCGGGGTGGCGACGTGGATCTCCAGGAACTCGGTGCCGGCCGCGGCGTGCCGCTCGCGCACCGCGGTGCGGGAGTCGGCGAACGGGGCGATCACCGGGGCGAGCACCTTGACGCCGTTGGCGGCGAGCTTCTCGGCGACGAAGCCGATCCGGGTGACATTGGTGTGCCGGTCCTCGCGGGAGAAGCCGAGGCCCTTGGAGAGGAACTCGCGGATCTCGTCGCCGTCCAGCACCTCGACCTTGTGGCCCTCGGCGCGCAGCCGCCCGGCCAGCGCGAAGGCCAGGGTGGTCTTGCCCGCGCTCGGCAGCCCGGTCAGCCACACGGTGGCGCCGCGCTCGCAGGGGGCGGCCGCGGGGGCCGCCTCTGCGGCTCCGTCGGCGGCCGGGGTGTGAGCTGTCACGGTTCGTTCCTTACACGGTAGTTGACGAGCAGTCAGGGAGGGCTCGGGGGCTCAGAGGTGGATGCCGCACTCGGTCTTGCCGGAGCCGGACCAGCGGCCGGCCCGGGCGTCCTCGCCCTCGCCCGGCTTGCGGGTGCAGGACAGCGGCGAGCAGCCGATGGACGGGTAGCCCTCCCACAGCAGCGGGTTGAGCAGCACGCCGTTCGCGGCGACGTAGGCGTCCACGTCCTGCTGCGTCCAGCGGGCGATCGGGGCGATCTTGACCTTGCGGCGCTTCGGGTCCCAGGAGACCACCGGCGTGTTCGCCCGGGTCGGGGACTCGTCGCGGCGCAGCCCGGTGGCCCACGCGTCGTAGCCGGCCAGGCCGCGGTTGAGCGGCTCGACCTTGCGCAGCGCGCAGCACAGGTCCGGGTCGCGGTCGTGCAGCCGCGGCCCGTGCTCGGCGTCCTGCTCGGCGACCGTCCGCAGCGGGGTGAGCGTGATGACGTTGACCGGCATGGTCGCGGCGACCGCGTCCCTGGTCCCGATGGTCTCCGGGAAGTGGTAGCCGGTGTCCAGGAACACCACGTCCACCCCGGGGAACACCGAGGACGCGAGGTGGGCGACCACCGCGTCCTCCATCGAGGAGGTGACGCAGAACCGCTCGCGGAAGGTGTCGGCGGCCCAGCGCAGCACCTCCTGCGGGGTGGCCTCCTCCAGCTCGCGGCCGGCCCGGACGGCGAGCTCCTCGTGGTCAGTCGTGGCGCGGTTGGTCATGCGACGCACCCCCGTTGGTCGGTGACAGCAGGCCGAGGAACTTCAACTGGAAGGCGCGGCGGCAGCCGTGGCACTCCCAGGCGCCGTGGCCGGCCTCGGACGGGCGCAGGTCCTCGTCCCCGCAGTACGGGCAGAAGAACGGCGCGGCTCTCTCACTCACGACAGCTGCTCCTCGGTGGCGCGGGCCGTCCACTGGGCGAAGCGCTCGCCCTCGGTGCGGTCGGCCTGGTAGCGGGTCAGCACGCGCTCGACGTAGTCGGGCAGGCCGGCGCTGGTGACCTTGAGGCCGCGGACCTTGCGGCCGAAGCCGGCCTCCAGGCCGAGCGCGCCGCCCAGGTGGACCTGGTAGCCCTCGACCTGGTCGCCGTGCTCGTCGGTGACCAGCTGGCCCTTGAGGCCGATGTCGGCGACCTGGATCCGGGCGCAGGCGTTCGGGC
The DNA here is from genome assembly GCF_042731675.1 of Kitasatospora sp. NPDC059827. Lineage (NCBI taxonomy): Bacteria > Bacillati > Actinomycetota > Actinomycetes > Kitasatosporales > Streptomycetaceae > Kitasatospora > Kitasatospora sp. NPDC059827. Next base: position 77,351 of record NZ_JBHWIV010000012.1, read on the forward strand.
AGCCGTTGATGTTGATGGTCAGCGGCTCGGCGAACTCCGGCAGGCGCTGCTCCAGTTCGTCGATCAGGGTGCGCCCGCGCTCCTTGGTCTCGACGATGGCGAGCTTGCAGTACTCGATGCCGGTGCAGGCCATGGTGCCGCGGCGGAACGGCGAGGGGGTGACCCGCAGGTCGAGCTCCTCCAGGCCGGCCACCACCGAGTCGACGTGCTCCTCGGCGATGTCGAGGACCAGCATCTTCTGCTCGGCGGTGGTGCGCAGCCGGTCGCTGCCGTGGGCGGCGGCGAGGTCGGCGATCCGGCCGAGCAGCTTGCCGTCGACCCGGCCGACGCGCGGGGCGAAGCCGATGTAGTAGCGGCCGTCCTGCTGCCGGTGCACGCCGACGTGGTCGCGCCAGCGGGCGGCGGGCTCGGCGGGCGCGGGCCCGTCGACCAGGCGGTACTCCAGGTACTCGTCCTCCAGGACCTGACGGAACTTCTCCACGCCCCAGTCGGCGACCAGGAACTTGAGCCGGGCGCGGTTGCGCAGGCGCCGGTAGCCGTAGTCGCGGAAGATGCCGATCACACCGCCGTAGACGTCGGCGACCTCGTCCAGCGGGACCCAGGCGCCCAGGCGCACGCCGAGCTTGGGGTTGGTGGACAGGCCGCCGCCGACCCACAGGTCGAAGCCGGGCCCGTGCTCGGGGTGGACCACGCCGACGAAGGCGACGTCGTTGATCTCGTGGGCGACGTCCAGCTGCGGGGAGCCGGAGACCGCGCTCTTGAACTTGCGCGGCAGGTTGGAGAAGTCCTTGTTGCCGATGAAGCGGCGCTGGATCTCCTCGATGGCCGAGGTGCCGTCGATGATCTCGTCCTCGGCGATGCCGGCCACCGGCGAGCCGAGGATGACGCGCGGGGTGTCGCCGCAGGCCTCGGTGGTGGACAGGCCGACGGCCTCCAGCTTCTGCCAGATCGCCGGGACGTCCTCGATCCGGATCCAGTGGTACTGGATGTTCTGCCGGTCGGTCAGGTCGGCGGTGCCCCGGGCGTACTGCTCGGAGACCTCGGCGACCGCGCGCAGCTGGGCGACAGTCAGCCGACCGCCGTCGATGCGCACCCGGAGCATGAAGTACTCGGCGTCCAGCTCGTGCGGGTCCAGGATCGCGGTCTTGCCGCCGTCGATGCCCTCCTTGCGCTGGGTGTAGAGCCCCCACCAGCGCATCCGGCCGCGCAGGTCGGCGGGGTCGATCGAGTCGAAGCCCCGGTGCGCGTAGATCGTCTCAATACGTGTCCGCACATTGAGACCGTCGTCGTCCTTCTTGAACTGCTCGTTGGCGTTCAGCGGGGTGAAGTGCCCCATGCCCCACTGGCCCTCGCCGCGGTGGCGGGTCACCTTGCGAGCCGCGGCGGGGCGGGGCGCGACCGGGCGGTCGGCCGTGGGCTCGGCAGTCTCGGGAGAGGTGGCCATGGTGAAGTCCTTCTGGGCAGGTGGCGCTGGCGCCGGGTGGGTCGCGGGGCGTGCTCGGCCGTGCGATCGCTGCTGTGACCTGCGGGTTTCTCAGGGCCGGGAGAGCAGCTGACCGGGCCGGGCGGGCGCCTGCGCATCCGCTCGTGCGGGGATGGCGGGGTGGACGGCGCCGGGTGCGGTGGTGCGGCGGGGTGGGAGCTCAGGTCACCGGACAGATGGCGCTGGACACGCGAAGGAGATCGACGTGGAGTCGACCTACTAGGGTGGTTCCGGCGCTAGGCATGGCAAGAGATTCGCACGGCGCGGGACTCGCGGTCCACTAACATCCGAATACTGGACTCCGGAGTTTCGACATCTGGGACGCCCGGGCGTTCCCGCCGCTCCCGGCCGGGCCTCCTGACGGGCGGTCGGACCGCGCTCCCGTACGGCGGCTGACGCGGCGGTGCGCACGTGCCCGGACGGCGGCCCGCACGGCCGGGGCGCACGCGCCCGCACCCCGGGGGAGATCAACCGGAGCGACCCGGCCCGATACCGTTAGCCCTGTGCAAGCAGCAGGCGATACGAGCAGACCGAACCCCGAACGGCCCTCCCGGCGCCGGGGCAAGGGCTCCCGGCGCGCGGCCAAACAGGGCCTGTGGCGCCGCACGGCGTGGGACTTGGTCAAGGACACCACCAACACCTGCGTCGAGTACCGGGTCACCGGCCTCGCCGCCGAGGCGGCCTTCTTCACCCTGCTGTCCATCCCGCCGCTGCTGCTCGGCCTCGCCGCCACCCTCGGCTACCTCGACGGGTTCCTCGGCGCGGGCACCATCGAGCGGCTCAAGCACGACATCGTCTCGGCCTCCGGAACGGTCCTGTCCGACTCCTCCGTCAACGAGGTCGTCAAACCGCTGCTCAGCCAGGTCTTCGACCAGGCCCGGCCCGACCTGATCTCGATCGGCTTCCTGCTGTCGCTGTGGTCCGGCTCCAGGGCCCTCTACATCTTCATCGACACCATCACCGTCATGTACGGGCTGGACGGCAAGCGCGGCATCGTCAAGACCCGGCTGCTGTCGCTCGGCCTCTACCTCGGCGCCCTGGTGATCGGCTCACTGGTGCTGCCGCTGCTGATGGCCGGGCCCGGACTGGTCGAGAACGCCGTCCCCGGCGCCGCCGGGCTCGTCGGCGCCGCCTACTGGCCGGTCGCCATCCTGCTGCTGATCGTCTCCCTCACCACCCTCTACCACCTGGCCGTGCCGGTCTCCACGCCCTGGCGCGAGGACATCCCCGGCGCGCTGGTCGCCCTGGTGGTCCTCGTCTTCTGCAGCGTCGGCCTGCGGCTCTACCTGGTCAGCTCGGTCGAGGGCCCCTCGGTGTACGGCTCGCTGGCCGCGCCGGTGGCCGTCCTGCTGTGGATCTTCGTGGTGGCCCTCGCCGTACTCATCGGCGCCGCCATGAACGCCGCCATAGACCGCCGCTGGCCCACCCTGGAGACCGCCGACGCCCGCGCCGAGAACGAGCGCGCCCACGAGGAGGCGGCCGCCGCGGTGGTCCGCGAGGTCGCCGCCCGCCGGGCCGTCGAACGGGCCCGGCGCGCCCGCGAACTCGGCCTGGCCGAGGGCGTCGAGGAGGAGTGGGGCGAGGAGGACGGCGACGACGTCGACGTGCCCGCCGAGTACCCCGAGCGGTGGGCCGACGTGCTGGCCGCCGACAACGTGCGCGCGCGGCTCACCGCCCGGCCCGGGCCGCACCACCGGCCCTCCCCGCCGCCGCCGGACAGCGACCGGCCGGCCGGGCCGCCGCCGGAGCGGCCGGGGGCGGGGCCGGGGGCCGGTGCGGGGCCGGGTGCGGGGTCGGGGCCCGGGCAGCAGGTGCCGGGGTACCCGCCCAGGCCGCCTCGGCCGCCGTGGGAGCAGCGGTAGCGGCCCGGTAGTGGCGGCGGTCGCGGGTGGTCGCGGTGGCGGCTTCGTACGGGCAGGGCCTCCCTCGCGGGTGCGGGGGAGGCCCTTTGCGTTGCCGGTCGCGTTGTCGGTTGCATTGTCGGCGGTCGGCCGGTCGGTGTTCGACTTGTGTACGAATCGTGCCGAGGGCGGTCCGGGTCGATCGGCGGGGGCCTGCGGCACCTTGACGGGACCTTGACGGCTGGTCGGCTGGGTGTGCCGGCGGGTGCCGGTGGGTGCCGGTGGGTGCCGGTGGGGTCAGCCGATCGTCGGGTTCTGCGGGTACGGGGGCTGCTGCGGGTGGCCGTAGCCGTGGGTGGACTGCTCGTTGATCGGCGGGTAGCCGTACGACGCCTGCGCTCCGCCGTGCTGCGGGCCGCCGTGTTGTGGGCCGCCGAACTGCGGACCGCCGTACTGGGGGGCGCCGGGCAGCGTTCCGCCGTGCTGCGGTCCGTCGGGCCGGGGCGCGCCGGGCGCGTGGCCGAAGGAGGGGCGCAGCTCGGTGGGGGCGCCCGGGTCCGAGTGGCCGGGGCCGGGCGGTGCGGACGACGCCGACGACGCCGACGACGGGCCCGCCGGGTCGGGGCCGGTGCCCGGCAGCGGGTCCAGGCCCGCGGCCAGCGGTTCGCCCGCCCCCAGGGTCCGGCCCGGGGTGGCGGAGGCCGGGGTGCCGGCCGCCGCCCGATCGGCCGGGACGGCCTGCGCCGGGAGCGGCTCCGGGCTGGTCGGGGCCGGGTCCATGGCGGTGCGCCCCGAGGAGTCGCTCAGCTTGATCAGCAGGGCGACCATCAGCCAGTTCGCCAGCAGGGAGGAACCGCCGGCCGCCAGGAAGGGCAACGCCTTGCCGGTCAGCGGGACCAGCCCGCTCACGCCGCCGACCACCACGAACACCTGCAGCGCGAGGGCCGCCGACAGGCCGGTGGCCAGCAGCTTGCCGAACGGGTCGGTCAGGCCGACCGCGGTGCGCAGCCCGCGCTGGATCAGCAGCACGTACACCAGCAGGATCGCGGTCACCCCGGCCAGGCCCAGTTCCTCGCCGATGGTGGTGAAGATGAAGTCGCTGCGCCCGGCGAAGCCGATCAGCCACGGCCGGCCGGAGCCCAGGCCGGTCCCGGTCATGTGTCCGGTGCCGAGGCTGAACAGCGCCTCGGCGGGCTGTGCGGAGATCGCCTGGTTGTTGACCGGGGGGAAGTAGTCGAGCGGGTGCAGCCAGGCCTCGACGCGTCCGTGCACGTGCGGCTCCACGGTGCCGACCACGGCCGCGCCGCCGACCGCCATCAGCAGGCCGAGAACCACCCAGCTGGTGCGCTCGGTCGCCACGTACAGCATCACGACGAAGACGCCGAAGAAGATCAGCGAGGTGCCCAGGTCGCGTTCGAAGATCAGCACCATCAGGCTGACCGCCCAGATCGCCAGCACCGGACCGGCGTGCCGCCCGCGCGGGAGGGTCATCCCCCAGACCTTCCGCCCGGCCAGTGCCAGGGCGTCCCGGGAGGCCATCAGGTAGCCCGCGAAGAAGATCGTGATCGCGACCTTCACGAACTCGTCCGGCTCGAAGGAGGGCAGCCCGGGGAGCTTGATCCAGCGCTTGGCGCCGAAGCTGTCGGTCGGCGAGAAGATCGGCGCGGTCAGCAGGATCAGCGCGCCCGCCATCAGCACGTAGACGTAGCGCTGGAAGAAGCGGTGGTGCTTGACGAAGACGATCAGCGCGAGCGCCGCCGCCACCGCGATGAACGTCCACATCAGCTGGCCCGGCGCGGCCGGGAGCTTCTGGTAGTCGCCCTTGGCGGCGTGCGCGGCCTTGTAGCTGAAGTCCAGCCGGTCCAGCAGCACCAGCCCGAAGCCGGTCAGGAACACGCCCAGCGGCAGGATCAGCGGGTCCGCGTACGGCGCGAACCGGCGCACCGCCAGGTGCGCCACCGCGACCAGCGCGCCGAGGGACAGACCGTGGACGAGGAGCCCGGGCGGCAGCTTGTCGGTCATCGCCAGCGAGGCGTCGATGTGTCCGGCCAGGCAGACGGCCACCGCGAGCGCCAGCAGGCCCAGCTCGATGTTGCGGTGGCGCGCGGCCAGCCGCCGGCCCTCGCCGCGTGCAGTGCTTTGCACCTCTTGTCGTCCCCTTGCTGTCACCCACGTGGCCGGTATCGCCGACGGTGCATCCTGCCAGACGGGAGCGGGCTCGCGCCGGTTGCGCCTCCGGGGTCGCCATGGGCAGAACTTTGCCTGGGCAAAGCTTTGTTCGGCTTTGGCAAAGCTTTGTTCAGGTCCGGGTATAGAGGTGGGCCCCGGCTGCGGCGGACGGCGTCGGGAAGGCCATCATGGCCGGGCGCCGCGGCCCCCGCGGCGGTAGGGATGAGGTGGGCGGACGGATGAACGGCGCGGTGGACGGCGCGTTGGGCGGCGTGTTGGCCGACGGGGCCCGGGTGCTCGCGTACAGCGGACCGCCCGCGTGGCAGTGGTCCGACCTGGCCACCTCCTGGACCTTCGAACCGGTGGTGCTCGCCCTGTCGCTGCTGCTCGGCGGCTGGTACCTGGCCGCGGTGCGCACCGCGAACCGCGGCGACGGCGCCCGCTGGCAGCCCACCCGCACCGCGGCCTTCCTCGGCGGGCTGCTGCTGTGGATCTGGTGCACCTGCTCCGGCCTCGGGGTGTACGAGCGCGTCCTGTTCACCGACCGGGCCGTGCAGGTCGTGCTGCTGCTCATGGTCGTCCCGCTGCTGCTCGCGCTCGGCGCCCCCGTCTCGCTGCTGGTCCGGTCCTCGCCGGAGCACCGGCGGGAGCGGATCCTGCGGGCGCTGCGCAGCCGGCCCTCCAAGGTGCTGATGTTCCCCGCAGTCTCCACCGCGCTGCTGATGGCGCCGCCGTGGCTCCTCTACTTCACGCCCTGGTACGAGTGGTCGGTCTCCAGCGGCGTCGGCAACCTGGTGCTGCACCTGGCGCTGGTGCTGCTGGGCCTCGCCTACTTCTGGCCGCGGCTGCAGCTCGACCCGGTCGGGCACGAGTACCCGCACCTGGTCGGGCTGTTCATCACCTTCGCCGAGGTGATCTTCGACGCGGGGCTCGGGATCGTGCTGATCTACGGCGGGCACCTCGTCGCCGAGCACTACTACGTGGCGCTCGGGCGGCCCTGGGGGCCGAGCCTGGCGCAGGACCAGACCTGGGGCGGCAACGCCTTCTGGGTGCTGGGCGACCTCGTCGGCCTGCCGTTCCTGGCCGCGCTGGTGCGGCGGATGGTGGTGCAGGGGCGCGAGGAGATCAAGGCCGTGGACGCCGAGCTGGACGCCCGCTTCGAGGCGCAGGCCGCGCAGGACCGGGCGGCGGGGCGGCCGGAGGAGGACGAGGGCGGGATGCGGCCGTGGTGGCTGGACGACCCGAACCTCAAGCACCGCTACGGGGGGTAGCGGCGGGTCCGTGCGTCGTCCGTCGTGCGTCCTCCCCGTTCCGCGCTCCCCGGCACTGCCGGTCGGGCCGGTCGGCCGGGCCAATGTTGGCCCGCTGCACCCCCTCCCCATCGCATTTCCGCAGGTCAAAAATAGGTTGGCCCCAACCGCCCGCCCCGCTAGCGTGTGACACATCGGTTCGGGGGCCATTGGGCCGCCCGAGGAGTAGAGAGCAGGAGGTGAACCCCGTGGTCGTTGTCGCCTCGATAGCTGCCCTGGGCAGCACGCGCGTTCACCTCCTCTTCCCGGCCGCCGGCTGAGCCTTCCGCGCCAGCCGTAGCCCGCCGGGACCATCTCCTCCCGAAGGGCCACTGCGTTGTTCAACGCTGCCTCCACTTCGCTGTTCTCCTCCTCCTTCCCCACCGAGAGTTCCCCGCTGGCCCGCTACGGCTGGACGTCCGAGCTCGACGAGCTCTTCGTTCCACTCGCCGAGGCGGGCTTGCTCCCCGCCCGCATCACCCGGGTCGACCGCGGCCAGTGCGACGCCGTCCTGGCCGACCCGGAGACGGGCGAGCTGCGCACCGTCCGGCTCGACACCCGGCCGGTGGGCGACGCCGACATGATCAACTGCCCCTGCACGGGCGACTGGGCCGCCGTCGACCTGCACGCCCAGCCGATGGCCGCCGTCTCCGCGCTGCTGCCGCGCTCCACCGCGATCATCCGCAAGGTGGCCGGCAAGCGCTCCGACGGCCAGGTGCTGGCGGCCAACGTCGACACCGTACTGATCGCCGCCTCGCTCGCGGCCGATCCCGACCTCGGGCGGATCGAGCGCTTCCTGGCCCTGGCCTGGGAGTCCGGCGCCGAGCCGCTGGTCGTCCTCACCAAGGCCGACCTGGTCGACGACGCCGAGTTCATCCGGGCCGACGTCGAATCCGTCGCACCGGGCGTCACCGTGCTGGTGGTCAGCGCGGAGAGCGGCGAGGGCATCGACGTGCTCCGTGCCTGCGCCCCCGGCACCACGGTGCTGATCGGCCAGTCCGGCGTGGGCAAGTCCACGCTCACCAACGCGCTGGTCGGCGCCGACGTGATGACCGTCCAGGAAGCCCGCGAGGTCGACCAGAAGGGGCGCCACACCACGACCACCCGCGAGCTGATACCGCTGCCCGGCGGGGGTGTGCTCATCGACACCCCCGGGCTGCGCGAGGTCGGCCTCTACGGTGGCGAGGGGGTGGACCTGGCCTTCGCCGACATAGCCGAGCTGGCCGAGGGTTGCCGCTTCCACGACTGCAGCCATCACACCGAGCCCGGCTGCGCGGTCCGCGCGGCGCTGGAGGACGGCACCCTGCCGCAGCGCCGGATGGACAGCTACCTCAAGCTCCAGCGCGAGAACGAGTGGATCGCCTCGCGCACCGACGCCCGGGTCGCCAAGGCCCGGCTGAACAAGTGGAAGGCGATCACCAAGTCGATGCGTGCGGCAGGCGGTCCGGTGAAGCGCTGACCGGACCCGCCCTCGGCGCAACGGTTCAGCAGCTCCATGGCCCAGCGTCCGCCCGGTGAGTCCGGGCGTGACGCCCCGCACTGACCGGTCGGCCGGCGGCCGGCCAGTGCGGGGGCGGGCCGAGGCGGGGCCGGGCGGGGCCGTGCGGGGCCGGGCGGGGTCCGGCGGGGCCGGGCGGGGTCCGGCACGGAGCCGGGCCCGGTGGTGGGTGGGTGGTGGGTGGTGGAGGCGGGAGGGTGGGGGAGGGGGGAGGGGGGAAGCCCCCAACGGCAATGTCCGATTTCCGCCAGTCACCCCTCGTCCGATCCCGCAAACTGGACAACGTGATCGACGACGACATTCGGTACCGAGCCGTGGACAGCCGCGACGCCCGCTTCGACGGCGTCTTCTTCACAGCGGTCACCTCCACCGGCATCTACTGCCGGCCGAGCTGCCCCGCCGTGACCCCCAAACGTGCCAACTGCCGCTTCTACCCCAGCGCCGCGGCCGCCCAGGGCGCAGGCTTCCGCGCCTGCCGCCGCTGCCGCCCGGACTCGGTGCCGGGCTCCCCGGAGTGGAACCACCGCGCCGACCTGGTCGGCCGCGCGATGCGCCTGATCGGCGACGGCGTGGTGGACCGCGAGGGCGTCGCGGGCCTGGCCGACCGCCTCGGCTACAGCGCCCGGCAGCTCCAGCGCCAGCTCACCGCCGAGCTCGGCGCCGGCCCGATCGCGCTGGCCCGGGCCCGCCGCGCCCAGACCGCCCGGCTGCTCCTGCAGACCACCGAACTCCCCGTCACCGACATCGCGTTCGCGGCCGGCTTCGCCTCCGTCCGCCAGTTCAACGACACCGTGCGCGAGGTCTACGACCGCACCCCCAGTGGCCTGCGCGCCGAGGTGGTGTCCGGCCGCCGCACGGCGACCCCGGCCGGCGGGCTCACCCTGCGCCTGGCCTACCGCGGCGCGCTGGACAGCGACCACCTGATCGACTTCCTGGAGCTGCGCGCCGTCCCCGGCGTGGAGGAGGTGGTACCCGGCGCGCGCCCCGGAGTGCGCACCTACCGGCGCACCCTCGCGCTCCCGTACGGGCACGGCATCGCCGAGGTCGACGGCCTGGCACCGCAGGACCCGCGCACCCGCGGCTGGCTCGACTGCCGCCTGCTGCTCGCCGACCTGCGCGACCTGCCGACCGCCGTCCAGCGCCTGCGCGGCCTGTTCGACCTGGACGCCGACCCGGACACCGTGGACGAGCAGCTCGGCGCCGATCCGGTGCTCGGCCCGCTGGTCCGCGAGCGCCCCGGCCTGCGCTCGCCCGGCCACGTGGAACCGCACGAGCTCGCCGTCCGTGCCGTGCTCGGCCAGCAGATCACCGTCGGCGCCGCCCGTACCCTGGCGGGCCGGCTCGCGGAGAAGTACGGCGCCGCGCTGCCCGAGCCGAGCGGCGGACTGCGGCTGCTCTTCCCCTCGGCGGCGGTGCTGGCCACCGCCGACCCGGAGGACTTCGCGATGCCCGCGGCCCGCCGCCGGGCGCTCACCGGTCTGTGCGCCGCGCTGGCGGAGGGCGTGGTGCGCCTGGACGGCGGCGTCGACCGGGAGGAGGCCGCCGCCCGGCTGCTGGCGCTGCCCGGGATCGGCCCCTGGACGGTCGGCTACCTGCGGATGCGCGCCCTCGCCGACCCCGACGTCTTCCTCCCGACCGACATCGGCGTCAAGCACGGCCTCCTCCGACTCGGCGCCCTGGGCGACGCCAAAGCCGCCGCCCACGCCGCCGAGGCCTGGGCCCCGTGGCGCTCCTACGCCGTCCACCGCCTGTGGGCCGGCCCCGCGAGCACCGACAGCACCAGCACCATCCTCAGCACCAGCACCAGCACCAGCACCAGCACCAGCACCAGCACGAACACCGGAACGGAGAACGACCCGGCATGAGCACCACCGTCTACACCACCATGGAGAGCCCGTTCGGCCCGCTGCTGCTCAGCGGCGTGCTGCCCGAGGACGGCGGCCCCGCGGCCCTGGCCACGGTCACCGCGCCCGGGCAGAAGTACGCGCTGGCCGAGCCCGCCGACGACTGGGAGTACGACCCCGAGGCCCTGGCCGAGCCGGTCGCCCAGCTGACCGCCTACTTCAAGGGCGACCGCACCACCTTCGACTTCCCGCTCGCCCCCGAGGGCACCGAGTTCCGCCGCCGGATCTGGGCCGCGCTGGACGAGATCCCGTACGGCACGACCGTGACCTACGGCCAACTCGCCGAACTGGCCGGGCAGTCGCCGCGGACGGTCCGGGCGGTCGGCGGCGCGGTGGGTGCCAACCCGCTGTTGATCGTGCGCCCCTGCCACCGGGTGCTCGGCGCCGGCGGCGCGCTCACCGGCTTCGCCGCGGGCGTGGACCGCAAGCGCTGGCTGCTGGAGCTGGAGAGCGGCACCCTCTTCTGAGGCACCCGTGCCCGGAGGCCTCAACCTCGCAGGCCTCAACCCCGGAAGCCTCAACCCAGCAGGGCCTCAACCCCGCAGGTCCACCCGCCAGTTGTTGCTGCGCATGAACCGCCCGGGCGGGAACTCGAACTCCGTCTCGCCGAGCAGCGTGAACCCGGCCTTCGCGCAGACCGCGTTGGAGGCGGGGTTGTCCACCGAGGGGAAGGCGTGCAGGAAGCGGTGCGCGGCCTCGCGCCGGGCGGCGGCGACGGCGGCCCGGGTGGCGGTCACGGCGATGCCGCGCCCCTGGTGCTCGGGCAGCACGTTCCACCCCATCTCGTGCACGGTCTCGCCGTCCCAGCTGCGGGTGCCGTAGCCGACCGTGCCGACGGCCTCGCCCCCGGGCAGCAGCACGATCCGGTACATGCAGCCCAGTCCGGACGGGACGAAGTCCAGGTAGCGCCCGTGCCGGACGAGCAGCTGCTCCTCCGTCTCCGGCCCGCCGACGTGCTTCTTCATCTCCGGGGTGTTCACCCGGCGCAGCAGCGCGAGGTCGGTGTCCGTCCAGGGTTCGAGCTGTACCTCGGTGGTGGTCATGCCGGGGACGGTAGCGCCCGCCGGACCCTGTCCACCAGCGGTTTTCACCCGCCCGCGGGCCCCTCGGGGCCGACCGCCCCGGGCTGGGCGAGGGCGCGGGCGAGCCGGTCCAGCGCGGGCAGGGCGTGGACGACGGTCGCGCGGTCGGCCGGGTCGAGGGTGCCGAGGGCGGTGGCGATGCGGCGTTCGTGGGCGTGCTGCCAGTCGTCGAGCTGGAGCCGTCCGGCGGGGGTGAGGGCGATGCGGGCGGTGCGCCGGTCGCCGGGGTCGGCCTGGCGGTCGACGAAGCCGGCTTCCAGGAGCTTGCCGACCAGTCCGCTGACGGTGTTGGGGGCGAGCCGCTGGCGGGCGGCGAGTTCGCCGACCCGGAGCGGGGCGGCGGCGAGCGTCTGGAGGAGTTCGACCTGCGCCATCGGCAGGGACTCCCAGGGGTAGTCGGTGCGGATGCTGCTGCGCAGGGCGCGGCGCAGCCGGGTGACGGTGTCGGTCAGCCGCCGGGCGTGCTCGACCGCCGGGTCGGGGCTTTCGGTGGCGGGGTCGGGAACGTGTGGTGACGACGGCATGGCGGACAGCGTATCGCCTGGTACGGGGCGTTCCCGGGGCGCTGTCCGGTCCTCGGACGCGGGGTGGGCGCCCTGCGAGACGTTTCGTATCGCAGGGCGAGCAACTCGTAGAAAGAACATATCTGCATCCGATATATTCGTGGCATGAACGCCACCGCCTTCACCGCGCGCCTGCTCACCGAGCGGCCCCGGCCCCGCGGCATAGCCGGCTGGCGCCACGCCCACTGGCTGGCCGTCGGCACGGTCTGTCTCGGGGCCTTCCTCGGCCAGCTCGACGCCAGCGTCATCGCCCTGGTCTTCCCCGCCCTCGGCCGCCACTTCGGCGCGGGGTTCGCCGCCGTCGAATGGGTCGCCCTCGCCTACCTGCTCGTCCTGGTCGCCCTGCTGGCGCCGGTCGGCTGGCTGTCCGACCTGGTCGGACGCAAGACCGTGTACATCGGCGGCTTCGCCGTCTTCGGCCTCTCCTCCCTCGGCGCCGGACTCGCCGGCAGCCTGTGGATCCTGGTCGGCTGCCGCGCCGTACAGGCCGTCGGCGCCGCGATGATGCAGGCCAACAGCGTCGCCCTGGTCGCCCGTGGTGTCCCCGAGCACGCGATGCGGCGCGCGCTCGGCATCCAGGCCGCCGCCCAGGGGCTCGGGCTGGCGCTGGGGCCGAGCCTCGGCGGTCTGCTGGTGGAACACGCCTCCTGGCAGTGGGTGTTCTGGGTCAACGTGCCGATCGCGCTGTTCGGCATCGTGGCCGGCTGGTACCTGCTGCCCCGCACCCGGTCCGGGGCCGACGGGCCGACCACCGTCCCCACTGCCGTTCCCACTACCGTGCCCGCGCCCCGAGGTGCTGCACGCCGCACGCCCTCCGAGCCCCGCTTCGACCTGCCCGGCATGCTGCTGCTCACCGGCGCGACCACCTCGCTGCTGCTCGCCCTCTCCACCGCCTCCGGCCTGCCGCTGCCCGGCTGGGCCGTCGGCGTCCTGCTGGTGGCCGCCGCGGTGCTCACCCTGGCGCTGGTGCGTCAGGAGCGGCGGGCGGCCCGGCCGGTCCTGGCACCCGGGCTGGTCAACACCCCGGGTGTGCGGTCCGGGCTGGTGGTCGCGCTGATCGGCTACCTGCTGCTGTTCTGCCCGCTCGTGCTGGGCCCGGTGCTGCTCACCGGCGCGGGCGTCTCGACGGCGGCCGCCGGCCTGGTGGTCACCCTGCTGCCCGCCGCGTTCGCGGTCGCCGCGACGGTCGGCGGCGGGTTGCTGCCCCGGGACTGGTCGGACGTCGCCCGGTGCCGCTCCGGGGCCGGCCTCGCCGCCGCCGGACTGCTGCTGTTCGCCGTGCTGCCCGCCTCGGGCGCGGCGGTGGCGGCCCCGCTGCTGGTGGCCGGCTACGGGCTGGGGCTGCTGCTGCCGGCCAACAACGCCCTGGTGATGCGGGCGGTCCCGGCGGAGTGCTCGGCCGTCGGCGGCGGCATGGTGAACATGGCGCGCAGCCTCGGTACGGCGCTGGGCATGGCGCTGTCGGTCCTCGGTGTCCACCTGGCGGGCGCGGCGTCCGGTGGGCGGACGGTGCTGGTCGCCCTCGCGGCGGTCGCGGTGGCGGCCGTCGCCCTGACCCGCCCGACCGCGCGCCGGGACGGCCCGGACCGAGCGGGCTTCGACCCGCACGGCCCCGACCGGACAGGCCCCGAGCGGACAGGCCCCGAGCGGAGGGGCCCCGACCGGGCGGGCCCCGGCGGCCCGGAGGGCCTCAGGGCGCGCTGATGTTCAGGGCGTCCTGGGCCCGGTTCAGGCCGAGCCGCACCAGCGTCTCCAGGGCGTTCGCGCAGCGCTCCAACACCCCTGGCATCGCGGCCAGTTCCTCGTCCGTGAACTTCTTGAGCACGTAGTCGCCGACGCTCTGTCCCTTCGGCGGGCGGCCGATGCCGAAGCGCAGCCGGATGAAGTCCCGGGTGCCGAGCACGTCGCCCACCGAACGGACCCCGTTGTGCCCGCCCGGCCCGCCGCCGCGCTTCAACTTGCCGGAGCCGTAAGCGAAGTCCAGGTCGTCCTGGACGATCACCAGGTGCTCCACCGGCACCCCGTACCGGCGCATCAGGCCGGACACCGGCCGACCGGACAGGTTGATGAACCACTGCGGCTTGGCCAGCAGCACCCGCCGCCCGTCCAGTTCGATCTCCGCGACCGTGCCGCCGATCCCGCGCCGCCGGAACCGGGCGCCGTGCCGTTCGGCCAGCCGGTCCACGGTCAGGAAGCCCGCGTTGTGCCGGGTCGTCCGGAACCAGGGGCCGGGGTTGCCCAGCCCGACGATCAGCCAGGGCGCTTGAGGGGTCATGCGGGAACTCCAGGTGCTGTGGAACGGCGGACGGCCGGGGCGCGGTGCGGGCCGGTACGGGACCGCCCGCGCGCCCCGGCCGTCCGGGAGAACGGAGGGAACGTGACAACGGGGAACAGCGGGGGATCGGCGGGAACAGAGGGAGCAGAGGGACAGCAGCGGGAACAGCGGGTGTCAGGACGCGGGGACGCCGGGGGCGGCGCCGCGCTCCTTGAGCATGTCGGTCATCAGCTCCACCTCGGAGGTCTGGGCGACCACCATCGACTGGGCGAGCCGCTTCTCGACGTCGTTCTTCGCCATGTCGACGTACCCCTGGGCCATCTCGACGCCGCCCTTGTGGTGCTCGATCATCAGCTGCAGGTAGTACACCTCGGCGTCCCGCCCGCTGAGCGAACGCAGCTTCGCCATCTGGGTGTTGGTGGCCATGCCGGGCATCAGCGAACCGTCGTGGGCCTGGTAGTCGTGGCCCATCCTCATCCACGCCATCGGCTTGGCCGGCGAGTGCTGCGACAGCCCCCACTGGTCGATCCAACCCATCATCATCCCACGCTGGTTGGCCTGGGTGTTGATGATGTCGAAGGCCAGGGTGCGGGTCGGTTCGTCGCCGGTGCGGTCCCGGACGATGAACGACAGGTCGACCGCCTGCTGGTGGTGGGTCGCCATGTCACGGGCGAACCCGGCCTCGGGCGAGTCGTCCGCCGGGACGGCCACCGAGGATGAGCCGGAGGCCGTGGTCGAACCCGCCACCAGGGCCGGCACCCCGAGCGCCAGCGCCACCGCGGCGGCCAGCGCGGCCGGCCACCACATCCGCCGACGGCCCGGCCGACCGGCCGGCTCCGTCGCCCCGGCCCCGGCCCCGGCCGCGTCCGCGACCCCGGCCGGTTCGGCCTCCGCCGCCGGGACGTCCTCGGGGCGGGCCCCCTCGGCGGTCACATCTGCCCCATCGTGCAGGAGGCGCCGGGCTCCTGGGTCTGCTTGCCCTGGACGTACTTGGTGAAGAACTGGCTGACCCGCGGGTCGCTGGCGCTGTCCACGATCAGCTGAGTGCTCCAGGCGTTCAGGGTGATGGTGCCCTGCTCGTCCGGGTACGGGCTCATCAGCGAGTACGGGGTGTTCTTGACCTTGTCGGACAGGGTCTTGATGTCGTCCGGCGTGGCCTTGCCGTTGTACGTCACCCAGACCGCGCCGTGCTCCAGCGAGTGCACGGCGCGCTCGTTCTCGACCGGCTGGTCGTAGACGTGGCCCATGCAGTCCAGCCAGACCGCGTTGTGGTCGCCGCCGACCGGCGGGGTCATCGGGTAGTTGACCTTCTCCTTGACGTGGTTGCGGCTCAGGTCGCCGAAGGTCTTCACGCCCGGGATGTCCGCGTTGGCGGCGGCCACGCGGTCCTTCTTCTTCTGGTTCTGGTCCATGACGAACCAGGTGGCGGTGCCGATCGCACCGACCACCAGCACACCGGCGGCCACCGAGGCGATCACCTTGTTGCGGCGGTCGCGGCGCTGCTCGGCGGCGCGCAGCTCGGCGATCCGGGCGCGGCGATCGACGTTGCCCTTGGCACCGGGCTTGTTGGACTGCTTGGAGGCGGAACCCATGATGGTCGTCCTTGTCCCCGCCGCGCACGGCTGTGGCGGCGGTCGGCTGTAGTGGGGGAGGGGCGGACCCGCCGACGGGAGCGTCGGCGGTGGGTTCCGCTCAGGACCGGTGGACCTGGAGTTCGTGCAGATCCGGCGCGGGGCGCGGACCGTCCAGCAGACCCGCGGGCACCGCCCGGGGCAGCGCCTCGGGCGTCGGCACGGCCAACGGCAGTACGGCGGGCTGCGGATGCGGCGGCGGGTTGGGCAACTGGGCGTCCTGCGGGCAGAACGGGTGGCTGGAGCAGCCGTTGTTGCGCGGCGGCTGGCCGTCGGCGGTGCACAGGATCCAGTGCTCCTGCGATTCCCCGAACCAGTGGCGGTCGGACGCCCGGACGGCGTCGTGGGCGTCGTGGGCGTCGTGGGCGTGCGGCGCCGGCGTGACGGCGTCCGCCGCGCTCACCAGCGACACGGCGCTCACCAGGGACACGGAGCTCACCGGGGCCGGGCCGGGGCGGACGGGAGCGTCCGCCTTCGCCAGGCCCGAACACGGCAGCGCGGACAACAGCGCGACCAGCAACAGGACCAACAGCACACCCGCCGGGCGGCCCGCCGGTGCGGCCCTCCCCGGTCGGGGCGAGCTCGGGGCCGACGCGGTCATGCGCACATTTAATCAGCCGAACGGGTGAAGCGATGCCCCTCCTCGGACCTCATTTTCGACCGCCAACACCCCCCAATGTCCAGGAAACGCCCTGCTCGGGGCACATCCGGCAAGCAGGGACGGAACGGGAGCGAACGAATCGGTGACACCCGTCCCACCTAGCTGCCCGGACGGCCGTGAACCGGCAGGTGAGCGCGGTGGCCGGGATGATCCGATCGGTGACCGGTTGTCGCCGAAACCCGGACACGGTCGTTGCACTTGGAGACAATGACGCCAGTCCGGCCCCGCCGGGGGCGGCGCGACCACGGACCGACCAGGAGCCGCCAGATGAGCAAGCAGGGTGCACCCGCACAGCCGCCCCGGCCCGACGACGGCTGGTGGGACACCGTCTACGACGGTCCGGCGGGCACCCTCCCCGACACCCCCCACGCCGACCCGGGCGACGGCAGCGTCGACGACTGGTTCGACACGGCGGCCGGACTCATCGGGCCGCAGCGCACCGTTCCGCCGGTGTCGGAGCCCGCGGCGGAAGCTGTGGAGGAGCTTGCGGACGAGCCCCTGGACGAGCCCGTGGACGAGCCCGCGGCCGAACGGGACAGCATCGACGACTGGTTCGACGACGCGCTCGGCGTCATCGAGGGCGCCGGCGGCATCGGGCGCCAGCGCAGCTCGACCGAGACCCAGCAGTCCCCCGAGCCCCCCGCGGCGGCCGACGAGCCCCCCGCAGCGGAGCCCGAGCCCGAGCAGCCGCCCACCCCGCCCACCCCGGTCTCCCTGGAAAAGCCCGTCCCCGAGCTCGCCCCCGCCCCTACCCCTCCCCCCGCCGCAATCCCCGAGCCCGAGCCCGAACCCGTGGCCCCCGTCCCCGTCCCCGCCTCGGTCCCCGACCCGCGCCTCGCCATCCGCACCCCGCTCGCCGAGACCCCTCCCACCGTCCCCCACGTCGGCGAACGCCCCCCGACCTACGGCCCCGAGCCGACCGCCGTACCGGAGGCCGACCCCGACACCCTCGACACCGTCGTGCCGGACACCGCGCTCGAAGGCGCCCAGTACGGGGCAACCGTGCTGCGCGCGGTCTCCGTCCGCGGCGACTCCGCCCGCTACCGCGGCGAGCCGCGCCGGGACAGCCTGCTGGTCACCAGGTTCGGCGACGGCCCCGACGGGCTGCTGCTCGCCGTCCTCGCCGGCTACGAGCGCACCGGCGGCGCCGAGGACGAGTCACTCACCCCACAGGCCGTCGCCGCGGGGACGGGCGAGGCCTGCCGCCAGCTCGCTGCCGCCATCGGACGCAGCCGGACCGGTCTCGCCGCCGACCTGCGCGACGGTGCCCGCGACCGGCTGCGCTACGGCCTCCAGCGCCTGGCCACCGGCGCGGCCGCCCCGCTGCGGTCCCTCGCCCCCCAGGCGGAGGGGGACGACAGCCCGTCCCCGGCCTCGCTGCACTGCCTGCTGATGTCGCTCGACCCGGCGGCCGGCTACCGCGCCGCCTTCGGCGTCGGGCCCGGCGGGCTGTATCTGCTGCGCTCGGGCCACTGGATCGACGCCTACGCGGCCCGGCTGCTCCACCACCCGGACGGCCAGCCGCCCGTCGCGGAGGCCCCCGTGCCGGACCCGCGCCCGTTCCGCTTCCGGCTCGTCCCCGCCACCCCGGGCGACATCCTGCTCCTCTGCACCCCGGGCCTGTCCCGCCCGATCGCCGACGAACCGGCCGTTGCCCACTTCCTCTCCTCCCACTGGGCCCACCCCCACCCCCCGGGCACCGTCGACTTCCTCCGCCAGGTCCAAGTCCGCGCCAAGGGCTACGCCGACGACCGCACCGCCGCCGCCATCTGGACCGAATGACCAAGCCCCATCGCACCAGAAGTCGGCCCGCCCGACTTCCAGCGCAGCCCCCCACGGCGCCCGCCGCCCATCGGGCCGCCCCCTTCCCGACCCGGAGCCGGCCGGGCGGGGCAGCAAGCCCCGCGTACCAGAAGTCGATCCGCCCGACTTCCAGCGCACACTGCCCGTGCGAGCGCTCGGTGCTCATCGGGGACGTGGCCCTCTCGGGCAGGCGGGTCGGGCTGAGAGAGCAGGCCCCGCGTACCAGAAGTCGGCCCGGCCGACTTCTGGCTCAACCGGATCTGTGTTCGTCCCCCGGCGTACCGGGTGCCGTGGCCCTCTCGCATCAGGTCGGGCGAGGGCCGAGGGGCCGAGGGGCGAACCCCCTGCCGGCGGGCCGCAGCTCAGTTCTCCCCGGCCCTGGCCCCGACCCCGGCCCCGGCCCTCCGGACACCAGAAGTCGGCTGGGCCGACTTCTGGGGCGGGAGCGGCGAAAGCGCTGGGGAAAAATCTATAGACCGGTCGGTCTACTTCTGCGCGCGCTGCATGGGAAGTCGGCTGAGCCGACTTTTGGTGCGGGCAGGGTGGCGGCGGGGTCGAGAAGCCCAATGAATCTGTAGATCGATCTACATATTCTCCGGGATGGCTGCCCAGTAGATCGGTCTACATATTTCCCCCGAGGGGCACGTCACGCGCGGCGCAGCACCCCCGGCGGGCCGGGGGTGCTGCGCCGGGCGTGGGGCCCGCCCCCAGACGGGGCCGGGGGGGGGGCGGGCCGCCGCGGGCCGCCCCGCCCCTTCTGCATGCCGGGCCAGCGTCACGCGCCGCGCCCGGGGGCGGTACCTTCGGGACCGTGAGTACGAACGACGAACCGACCCATTCCGACCACGGGCACGACGAGGTGCGGCACGACCGGCTGGGCGAGAAGCTGCCGATCCGGATGCTGCACGACCGCGTGCTGGTGCGCATCGAGGGCAGCGAGGGCGAGCGCCGCTCGACCGGCGGCATCCTGATCCCGGCGACCGCGGAGCTGTCCAAGCGCTGCACCTGGGCGGAGGCGGTGGCGGTGGGTCAGAGCGTGCGCGCGGTGGAGCCCGGCGACCGCGTGCTGTACGACCCGGAGGACAAGCTGGAGGTGGAGGTCCGCGGCGCCACCTACGTGCTGCTGCGCGAGCGGGACCTGCACGCGGTGGCGGCGACCCGCTTCGGGGACACCGAGGGCTCGACCGGGCTGTACCTCTGATCGGGCTGTCCTGTTGACCGGGCTGGGCCTGTGACCGGGCTGCCCTGC
This sequence comes from Kitasatospora sp. NPDC059827, assembly GCF_042731675.1. Lineage (NCBI taxonomy): Bacteria > Bacillati > Actinomycetota > Actinomycetes > Kitasatosporales > Streptomycetaceae > Kitasatospora > Kitasatospora sp. NPDC059827. Next base: position 96,799 of record NZ_JBHWIV010000012.1, read on the forward strand.
TGGCCGGGTGCCCTACGCGAGCAGCCCGCCGCCGTCGACGGTGAGGACGGTGCCGGTGGCGAAGCGCTGTTCCATCAGGTACGCGTAGGCCTCGGCGGTGTCCTCGGGGTCGCCGATCCGGCCGAGGGGGAGGGCGGCGGCGGTCTGCGCGTACAGCTGCTCGCGGTCGGCCTCGGGGAGGCCGGACCAGAGCGGGGTGCGGATCATCCCGGCCCGGACGGCGTTGACCCGGATCGGGGCGAGTTCCACGGCCAGCGCCCGGACGAGGGCTTCGACCGCGCCGCAGACGCTCGCGGGGACGCTCCAGCCCGGTACCGGACGCAGGCCGGCGGTGCCGGAGGTGAGGGTGATCGAGCCGCCGGGGCGCAGCTGCGGGGTGGCGGCGCGGACGGCGTCGAGGGCGCCGAAGTAGCGCAGGGTGAAGAGGGCGCGGGCGGCGTCGAGGTCCATGGTGTCGACGGTCATCAGGGCGAGCGGGTCGCCTGCGGTGTAGACCAGGTGGTCGAGCGGGCCGAGGCGGTCGAAGAGGGCGCTGACCTGGTGGGTGTCGGTGAGGTCGGCGGTCTCGGCGGCGGTGCCGGTGGGCAGGGTGGCGAGGGCGCGGTGGGCGCTGTCCGGTCGGCTGGAGACGACGGTGACGCGGGCGCCGCGTTCGGCGGCGAGGGCGGCGGTGGCGAGGCCGATGCCGGAGGTGCCGCCGAGGACGACGACGTGCTGTTCCTTGAGGGGCATGGTGGCGCCTTTCGTGGTGTGGCCGGGGGCTTGTGTCGATGGTGCTCCGGGTGGGGTGGTGGCGTCCAAGACCTGTTCGGTCGGCTGTCATACCCTCGGGGTATCAGCGGGGAGTGGTGAGCGGGGTGGCGGTGGCGGTGGACGTCGATCTGCGGAAGCTGCGGTATTTCGTCGCGGTGGCACGGGAGTTGCACTTCGGTCGGGCGGCGGCGGAGTTGCACATCGCGCAGCCGGTGCTGTCGCGGCAGATCCGGTCGTTGGAGGCGGAGTTCGGTGCGCAGTTGTTCCGGCGTGACCGGCGGTCGACCGAACTGACGGACGCGGGGCGGCAGTTGTTGGAGGACGCGCCGCCGTTGCTGGCGGCGGCGGAGGCGTTGCGGCGCCGGGTGGGGCGGTCGGGGGAGGGGTCGGGGGAGGGTCCGGCGCGGTTCGTGGTGGGGTTCATGCCGGGGGTGGCGGTGACGGCGGCGGTGCGGGGGCTGCGCGGGCGGCATCCGGGGCTGGCGGTGGAGGTGGTGCGGACCTCCTGGGCCGATCAGGCGCGGATGGTGCTGGACGGCCGGGTGGACGTCTCCTGCGTGCGGTTGCCGGTGGACCGGCAGGGTCTGGTGCTGCGTCCGCTGTTCGCCGAGCCGCGGGTGGCGGTGTTGCCGGCGGGGCACCGGTTGGCGGGTGAAGTGTCGGTCGTGATGGCCGAGTTGGGTGGCGAGCTGCTGTTGCAGGATCCGGACTTCGTGCCGGAGTGGCGGGATCTGCCGGGGGTGTCCGGGCGGCGGCCGGAGCGGTCGCGGCCGCGGGTGGACACGGTGGAGGAGAAGCTGGAGTACGTGGCGGCGGGGGAGGGGATGGTGGTGCTGCCGTTGTCTATGGCCGCCTTCTACACCCGTGCGGACGTGGTGCACGTGCCGGTGTCGGACCTCGCGCCGCACCGGGTCTGCGTGGCCTGGGCGGCGGGGCGGACGTCGCCGCTGCTCGCGGAGTTCGCGGAGTTGGCCGGGTCCGCGGCGGAGCACCTCGGTTCTGTCGGTGGTAGCCGCTAGGGTCCGGGCATGAGCGTCCCGGTGATCGGTGAGGTGGAGCGGCGGGCCCGGTTGGGGCGGCGGCAGTTGTTGGCGCCGTCGGTGCGGGCGGCGCGGGTGGAGGACGTGGCGGACGCGGTGGTCGGGCTGCACGCCACGGACGCGGCGACGGTGTACCTGTCCGCGTGCGCGCGGCTGGCGGAGCCCTCGGCGGCGGAGGTGGACCGGGCGCTGTACGAGGACGTCTCGCTGGTGAAGCTGCTGTCGATGCGGCGGACGATCTTCGCGGTGACGGAGGGCCTGGCCCCGTACGTGAGTTCGGGGGCGGCGCGGGCGATCGCGGCGAAGGAGCGGGCGACGCTGCTCAAGCACCTGCGTGACCACGCCGAGGGCTGGGACGAGGCCCGGCTGGCGGAGGCGGAGCGTGCGGTGCTGGCCGCGCTGGCCGTGCGCGGCGAGGCGACGACCAAGGAACTCGGCGACGACGTCCCGCAGTTGCGGGAGACGATGCTGATGTCGGCGGGCAAGGCGTACGAGGCGAAGCAGAGCGTGGGCAGTCGGCTGCTGCGGCTGCTGGCCTCGGACGGGCACGTGCGCCGGTGCCGTCCGCGCGGGTCCTGGTTGAGCAGCAGCTATCCGTGGGCGCCGGTGCCGCAGTGGCCGGACGTGCCGGTGCGGGAGGCGAAGGCGGAGGTGGTGCGGCGCTGGCTGGCGGCGTACGGTCCGGCCACGGTCGAGGACGTGAAGTGGTGGACGGGCTGGACGCTGGGGGACGTCCGGCGGGCGCTGGCGGACGTGGACGCGCGGGCGGTGGCGCTGGCGGGCGGCGCGGCGGCCGTGGTGCTGCCGGGGGACGAGGGGCCGGTGGCGGCCCCGGAGCCGTGGGCGGCGCTGTTGCCGGCGCTGGATCCGGCGGTGATGGGGTGGCGCGGGCGGGACTGGTACCTGCGGCCGGAGGACGTGCCGGCGCTGTTCGACCGGGCGGGGAACGCGGGGCCGACGGTGTGGTGGTGCGGTGAGGTGGTCGGCGGCTGGGCGCAGCGGGCGGACGGTGAGGTGGTGTGGCGGCTGTTCCGGGACGTGGGGGCGGAGGCGGATCGGGCGGTCGCGGCGGAGGCGGGGCGGTTGGCGGGGTGGCTGGGGGAGGTGCGGGTGACGCCGCGCTTCCGTACGCCGCTGGAGCGGGAGTTGGTGGCGTAGCGGGAGGTCGGAGACGGGCCCTGGCGGGGGCGGGGTGCGGCGTCACCCGGTCGCTCACTGGGCCGGGGCGGTGGCCGTTCCGGTGGGCCCGGTGGTGGCGGTGGGCGGGTTGCTGGGGCGGGCGGGCCGGGTCGGGGTGGGCCGGGTGCTGGGGGTGGGCTGTTCCTGGCTGGGGGTGGGCTGGGGGTTCTGCGGGCTGGGGGCGTCGGGGCCGGGCTGCTCGGTGGCGGCGGGGGCGCTGGGGGCGTGGCTGGGGGCGGTGGGTGCGGGGGCGCCGGTGGTGGCGGTGCTGGGGGTGCTGGTGGGGGAGGTGCTGGTGCTGGGGGCGGCGGTGGGGGTCCAGGTGTCGGGGCCCTGGTCGCCGCGGCCGGTCTGCAGGTCGAACTGCTGGGTGGGGGTGCCGTTCAGGGCGGCGGTCATGTAGTCGGTCCAGATCCGGGTGGGGAAGGCGCCGCCGTTGACCCGGGTGAGGCCCGCGGTGCCGGCCAGCGGCTCCTTGGCGTGGGTCTTCGGGTTCTCGCGGAACAGGCCGACGGTGGTGGTGAGTTCGGGGGTGTAGCCGGCGAACCAGGCGGAGAGGTTGGCGTCGGTGGTGCCGGTCTTTCCGGCGGCGGGGCGGCCCAGGTCGAGGGCGGCGGCGCCGGTGCCGCGGGGGCTGACGACGTCGCGCAGGACGTCGGTGACGGAGTCGGCGACGGTGCGGCCGACGGCGTCGGTGGCCTTGTGGTCGGGCATCTTGGGGACGTCGATCGCGCCGCCGGGGTTGACCCGTTCGAGTTTCTGGACGGACCAGGGGGTGTGCGCCTGGCCGTGGTTGGCGAGGGTGGCGTAGGCGCCGGCCAGGTCGAGGGCGCTGGGGGTGGCGGTGCCGAGGGTCATCGAGGTGTTGGCCGGGTCCATGCCGCGGACGCTGTCGGGGATGCCGAGTTTGACGGCGGTGTCCCGGACGCGGCCGAGTCCGGCGTCGACGCCCTCCTGGGCGTAGACGGAGTTGACGGACTTGACCATGGCGTAGCGCAGGGTGATGTTGCCGTAGTCGACGTCGTCCTCGTTGGGCGGGGCGTACGGGGTGGGGCCGCCGGTGACGGGGCGTTCGCTGGTGCCGTCGTAGCGGGTCTCGGTGGTGATCGGGCGGCCGTCGACGGAGTGCTGGGCGATCAGGCCGGCGGCGAGGTCGACCGGTTTGAAGGTGGAGCCGATCTGGTTGTCCTGGCGCAGGGCGTCGTTGAAGGGCTGTTTGGCGTAGTCGGGGCCGCCGTAGACGGCGATGACGCGGCCGGTGGCGGGTTCGACGGAGGCGCCGGCGACCCGGACGTCGGTGTCGGTGGCGGGGCGGGCCTTGGGGTCGAGTTCGCTGGTGAGTTCGGACTGGACGGCCTTGACGAAGGCGTCCTGGCGGGGCTTGTCGAAGGTGGTGGTGATCCGCCAGCCGCCGGCCTTGAGGGTGGCGGCGTCGATGGTGCCGGAGGAGATGAGGTAGTCGTCGGCGACGCCGACCAGGTAGCCGGCCTGGCCGGCGAGGCCGGTGGCGGGCTGGGGGTCGATGGGTTCGGGGAAGGTGGTGGCGGTGCGGTCGGCGCTGGTGAGGAAGCCGAGTTGGACCATGCCGTCGAGGGCGTAGTTCCAGCGGGCGAGGGCCTTCTCGCGGTTGGCGGGGGTGGCGGTCCTGACGTCGTAGAGGCTGGGGGCCTGGAGCAGGGAGGCGAGGTAGGCGCCCTGGCCGAGGGTGAGTTGGGAGACGTCGACGCCGTAGTAGGCGTGGGCGGCGCTCTGGATGCCGTAGGCGCCGCGGCCGAAGTAGCTGCTGTTGAGGTAGCCGGCGAGGATCTCGTTCTTGCTGCGCTGCTGGTCGACCTTGAGGGCGATGAAGAGTTCGCGGCCCTTGCGTTCGAAGGTCTGGTCCTGGGTCAGGTAGTAGTTCTTGACGTACTGCTGGGTGATGGTGGAGCCGCCCTGCATGCCCTTGCCGAGCAGGGTGTTCCAGCCGGCCCGGGCCATGCCCCTCAGGTCGATGCCGCGGTTCTGGTAGAAGGTGCGGTCCTCGGCGGAGACGACGGCCTGCTGGGTCGGCAGGGGGATCTGCTCGATGGTGACGTCGGTGCGGTTGACGGCTCCGGTGCGGGCGATCTCGGTGGTGCCGTCGGCGTAGAGGTAGATGTTGTTCTGGGCGGTGGCGTGGGCGTTGGGGTCGGGCACCGGGACGATGACGTAGAGCACGGCGAAGGCGCCGACGGCGAGCAGCAGCAGTGCGGTGAGGGTGCCGAGGGTGATCCGCCAGGTGGGCAGGAGCCGGCGCCAGAGGGGGAGGGCGCGGCGGGCTTCGCGGCGGGCGGCCCGTTTGGCCTGGCGGCGGGTGCTCAACGTCATGGCGGGATTATCTGCTATTTGACGCGGGTTCAGCGGCGGCGGGGGTCTGAACTGCGTGGTTGCGCGTGGCGGTCCGCGCGCCCCGGGGTGCGTCGGAAATCCGGGTGCGGGCCGTGGGGGCCGGCGGTACGGTGAAAGGTGCAAATCGCATAGCGCGTCCACTTCGTCAGCTCCGCACGTCCGGCCCGGTACCCCCGGGGGCGGTCGGTCGGGGCCACTGGGGTGTGCGCCGACGTCGCGCGGCGCCCGTCTGCGCCTGCAAATGTCGATAAGGAGACAATATGCACGGAGCTTCCACCGCGGAGGCGAGGCCTCCCGATACCGGCACCGCCCTCGGGCTGTACACCGCCGTCGCCCGCGGCGCCTTCCGCCGCTACTCCACCTACCGGGCCGCCACCCTGGCCGGGACCTTCACCAACACCGTCTTCGGGGTCATCCTGGCCTCCTCCTTCCTCGCCCTCTGGCAGGCCCGCCCCAACCTCGGCGGCTACGACCAGGGCCAGGCCGTCACCTACATCTGGGTCAGCCAGGGCCTGCTGGTCACCGTCGCGGTCTGGGGCGGGGGCTTCCAGGACGAGATCCAGGACCGCTTCCGCAGCGGGGACATCGCCGTCGACCTCTACCGTCCGGTCGACTTCCAGGGCTGGTGGCTGGCCACCGACCTCGGCCGGGCGGGGTTCCAGGCGCTGGTCCGCGGCACCGTGCCGATGCTGTTCGGCGCCCTGGTGTTCCGCACCCGGATGCCCGAGCGGCCGCTGACCTGGGTGTTCTTCCTGCTCTCGGTGCTGCTCGCGCTGCTGGTCAGCTTCGGCGTGCGGTTCCTGGTCTCGATCACCGGCTTCTGGCTGCACGACTCGGAGGGGGTGCGCGCGGTGAGCCTGGTGGTCTCGATGTTCTTCTCCGGGATGCTGCTGCCGATCGTGCTCTTCCCCGGCTGGCTCGGCGACCTGGCCCGGGTGCTGCCCTGGGCGGCCCTGGTCAAGGTGCCGACCGACGTCTTCCTGGAGCGGGCGGGCGGCACCGGGCTGCTCCGGGCGCTCGGCTTCCAGCTCGGCTGGGCGGCCGCGCTGCTGGCCGCGGGCCGGGGCGCGCAGTGGCTGGCGACCCGCCGGGTGGTGGTGCAGGGTGGCTGAGCCGTTCCTCGCCCGGACGTCCTGGGCGGTCCGCTCCTGGTGGCTCTGCGCCCGGATGTGGATGCGCTCGATGATGGCCTACCGGGCCTCCTTCCTGCTCAACCTGCTGGCCAGCCTGGTCACCCACTCGCTCGACTTCGTCGTGCTGGTGATCATGTTCCGGCACACCGACCAGCTCGGCGGCTGGCACCTGCCGGAGATCGCCTTCCTCTACGCCACCGCGACCTTCTCGCTCGGCATCGCCAACCTGTTGGTCGGCTCGGCCGACGGCCTCGGCGTACGGATCATGAACGGTTCGCTGGACACCATGCTGGTCCGCCCCGCACCCGCGCTCTCCCAGCTGTGCGCCGAGCGGTTCACCCTGCGCCGGCTCGGCCGCCCGCTCCAGGCCGTGATCGTGCTCGGCTGGTCCCTGACCGCCCTGGACGTGCACTGGACCTGGGACCGGGTGCTGCTCGTGCCCGTCCTGCTGGTGTGCGGCAGCGTCATCTTCGGCGCGATCTACGTCGGCGGCGCCACCGTCCAGTTCTGGTGGGGCGAGTCCAAGGAGATCCAGAACTCCTTCACCTACGGCGGCGCGACCCTGCTGCACTACCCGCCGACGGTCTTCGCCAAGGAACTGGTGGCCGGGGCGGTCTTCGGCGTCCCGCTGGCCTTCGTCAACTGGCTGCCCACCCTGCGCATCCTCGACCGGCCCGACCCGCTCGGGCTGCCCACCGCCTTCCAGTACGCCTCCCCGGTCGCCGCCGCGCTCTGCGTCGCCGCCGCCGGGCTGGCCTGGCGGGCCGGACTGCGCGCCTACCGCGGCACCGGCAGCTGACCCCCCGTACCGAAAGGACCCCCCGTGGCACTGATCGAACTCCAGGACGTCCACCGCACCTTCACCGTGCGGGCCCGCACCGGCCGGTTCAGCCGGGTCAAGCGCGAGGTGCGCGCGGTGGACGGCCTCAGCTTCACCGTCGAGGCCGGCGAGTGCGTCGGCTACATCGGGCCCAACGGCGCCGGGAAGTCGACCACCATCAAGATGCTCACCGGCATCCTCGTCCCCAGCTCCGGCCGGCTGCGCGTCGCCGGGGTCGACCCGGCCCGCGAACGGGTCACGCTGGCCCGCCGGATCGGCGTCGTCTTCGGGCAGCGCACCACCCTGTGGTGGGACCTCCCGCTGCGCGACTCCTTCGAACTCGCCCGCCGGATCTACCGGATCCCCGACCCGCGGTACCGCGAGAACCTCGGCCGCTGCGTCGAACTCCTCGACCTGGGCGGCCTGTTGGACACCCCCGTACGGCAGCTCTCGCTCGGCCAGCGGATGCGCGGCGACCTCGCGGCGGCCCTGCTGCACGACCCCCGGGTGCTCTACCTGGACGAGCCGACCATCGGCCTGGACGTGGTCAGCAAGGGCCGGGTGCGGGAGTTCCTGCGCGAGGTCAACCGGGACCGCGGCACCACCGTGCTGCTCACCACCCACGACCTCACCGACATCGAGCAGCTCTGCGGCCGGGTGATGGTGATCGACCACGGCCGGGTCGTCCACGACGGCGGGCTGGACGGGCTGCACGCCGCCGGGCGCAGCGAGCGGACCCTGGTGGTCGACCTGGCCGAGGCCCGGCCGGCGATCGAGGTGGCCGGGGCGCGGGTGGTGAAGATCGAGGGGCCGCGCCAGTGGCTGGCCTTCCCGGCGCAGGAGAGCGCGGCGCCGATCGTGGCGGCGGTCGCGGCGCGGTACCCGCTGGTGGACCTCTCGGTGCGTGAGCCGGCCATCGAGGACGTGATCGCGCGGATGTACGCGGAGGTGGCGATCGGCTGAGGGCGGGGCGTCGGTCGGTCGGGGGCGGCGGTCGGTCGGCGCGTGTCACCCGTCCGGGGGCGGCTGCCGTTCGGGGGTTGACGGTTCGGGCGGGCGTTCGGTGCGCGTCACCCGTCCGGGGAGGGCACGTGACTCCCCGGCGGGCGGCCGAGTTGGACCGTGCATCGCCGTCGGTCAGCGCGCCGGCGAACCGCCGCCGCCCCGGAGGCCCGCCGCCCGATGCCCGTACCCGACGTGACCGTGGTGGTCGCGGTCCACGACGCCATGCCGTACCTCGCCGCGTGCCTGGACTCGCTGGTCGGGCAGTCCCTGGAGCCGGGGCGGCTGGAGGTGGTGGTCGTCGACGACGGCTCCACGGACGGCGGCGAGGTGCTGTTGGACGAGTACGCGGCCCGGCACCCCGGGGTGTTCCGGGTGGTCCACCAGCCCGACCCGGGTGGCCCGGCGGGCCCCGCCGACCGCGGTGTGGACCTGGCCCGGGGGCGGTACGTGCTCTTCCTCGGCGCCGACGACCGGCTCGGCGAGGAGGCGCTGGAGCGGCTGGTCGCGGCCGCCGACGCCTGGGGCTCGGACCTGGTCCTCCCGGACCAGCCGTTCACCCTGGAGGCCTGCCTGCGGGCCGTCCGGCTCTCCGTCCTCGCCGACTACGACCACTACGTCCTGGTGCTGCGCGAGGACCGGGGCAACGTCACCGGGCGGGCCTCGGTGCTCGACCGGCTGCGCGGGATCACCGCCCTCCAGCAGGTGGCCGCCGAACTCGCCGATCCCGGAGAGGAGTTGGACGCCATCCGGGTGCGCAGCTTCGCCTGGGACGTGCCCCGGCTGCTCCAGGCCGGCTTCCTGCTGCTCGACGACGGGCTGCAACGGCGGGTGTGCGCCGAGGTCGGCCGGATGATCGAGTGCTTCGGCGCCCGCGCGGTGTACGACCGGCTGCCGGTCACCGCCCGGCTGCGGCTCGAACTCGCCGCCGCCGTCCGGCCGGAGGCGCTGCGCGACCAGATCCGTTACGAGGCCGCGCACGGCGACCCGCCGGTGGTGGCGGTCGGCCGGCGGCGCTACGCGGGGTACCCGGCGTTCCGGGACGCCCGGCTCGGCCTGCCCGACGGGCTGTTCCTGCTGGGCGAGGAGCCGCTGCCGGTGGACGTCCCGCCGCTCAACCTCGCCCAGCAGCTGTGGCGCGGCGTCGTCCCGGAGCACCTGCGGCGCGGGCTGCGGCGCCACCCGGTGTGGCGTCGGCTCGCCAACTCGGTGAACGGGGGGCGGGGGTGAGCGCCGACGCGCCGGTGGTGGCGGCGGTGTTGCAGGCGGACCACCCGGAGTACCGGGAGCTGGGGCCGGGGAAGCTGCCGGGGGTGCGGGTGCGGCGGATCGTGCGGGGCGGGGCGGGGCGTGAGCGGGTTCGGGGGCGTGCTGGGCGGGGCGTGCGGCGGTGCGGAGGTGGCCCGGCCCGGGCGCTCATCGGTTCCGGGGGCGTGTGATCGCGGGGCACGCCCCCGTCCGCGCCGGTCAGCGGGCAGACTGGCGGGGTGAGTGACGAAGCCTTCAGCGGGACCGGCCCCGGGGTCCGGTTCACCGCGGCCGACGAGCAGAAGAGACACGGCGTCCGCCGGATGAAGACCATCGCGACCGGCCTGCTGGCCTTCGCGACCCTGGTCTTCGCCCTGGCGACCTGGGCGAAGGCGGCCGGGGCCGGCCCCTGGGCCGGGTACGTGGCGGCCGCCGCCGAGGCGGGCATGGTCGGCGCGCTGGCCGACTGGTTCGCCGTGACGGCGCTGTTCCGCCGCCCCTTCGGCCTGCCGATCCCGCACACCGCGATCATCCCGACCAAGAAGGACGCCTTCGGGCGCTCGCTCGGCGACTTCGTCGGCGACAACTTCCTGGCCGCCCACGTGGTGCGCGGCCGGCTGGCCGCGCTCGGCGTCGGCCGCCGGCTGGGGGAGTGGCTGGCCGCACCGGGGAGCGCCGAGCGGGTCACCAAGGAGGCCTCGGCGGCGCTGCGCGGGCTGCTCGCGGTGCTGCGCGACGACGACGTGCGGGCGGTGGTCGCCGAGGCGGTGACCAGGCGGGCCGCCGCGACCTCGGTGGCCGAGCCGATGGGCCGGATGCTGGGCAAGGTGGTCGCGGACGGCGGCCACCACGGCGTGGTGGACCTGGTCGCCGTCCGGGCGCACGGCTGGCTGACCGACAACCACGAGGACGTGGTCCGCAAGGTCACCCAGAAGACCCCGGGCTGGACCCCGAAGTTCCTCGACCACCAGGTCGGCGAGCGGGTCTACAAGGAGCTGCTGCGCTTCGTCACCGACATCCGGGACGACCCCGAGCACCCGGCCCGCGGCGCGATCGACAACTTCCTCGCCGACTTCGCCACCGAGCTGCAGAACGACCCGGAGACCATCGCCCGGGTCGAGCGCGCCAAGGGCGAGCTGCTCGCCCGCCCCGAGGTGCAGGACCTGATCAACTCCACCTGGGCGGCCGTGCGCACCCTGGTGATGGGTGCGGCCGAGGACGAGGACAGCGAACTGCGCCGGCGCATCCGAGACGGCGTGCGCCGCTTCGGCGAGCGCCTGGCCACCGACGCCAAGCTCCAGGCCAAGGTCGACGGCTGGCTGCAGGACGCCGCCCAGTACCTGGTCGACACCTACCGGACCGAGATCACCTCGCTGATCTCCGAGACGGTGGCGGGCTGGGACGCCGACGAGGCCTCGCGCAAGATCGAGGCCAACGTCGGGCGGGACCTCCAGTTCATCCGGATCAACGGCACCGTGGTGGGCGCCCTGGCCGGGCTGCTGATCCACACCGTGGCGGTGGCCCTCGGCGGGTGATCCCGGGCCCGGGCCTATCCTTGCCAGCACCAATCGGTACGCGCGTAGAAGCAGAGAAGAGGGAACCACCGTGGTCCAGCCGGACGGAAGTCGGATCGGCCCCAACCCCGGCAGGACCGGGCCGGGCGACCGGAGCATCGAGGCGTTCATCGCCGGGATGCCCAAGGCGGAACTGCACGTCCACCACGTCGGCTCGGCCTCGCCGCGGATCGTCGCGGACCTGGCCTCCCGCTACGCCGGGCAGTCCAAGGTGCCGACGGACCCGGCGGCGCTCGCCGAGTACTTCACCTTCACCGACTTCGCGCACTTCATCGACGTCTACCTGAGCGTGGTGGACCTCGTCCGCGACGCCGAGGACGTCCGGGCGCTCACCTACGGCGTGGCCGAGGACATGGCCCGGCAGAACATCCGCTACGCCGAGCTGACCCTCACGCCGTACTCCTCGGTCAAGCGCGGCATCCCCGACGTGGCCTTCATGGAGGCGATCGAGGACGCCCGGCTGCGCGCCGAGAAGGACCTCGGCGTGGTGCTGCGCTGGTGCTTCGACATCCCGGGCGAGGCAGGCCTGGAGGCCGCCGAGATCACCGCCCGGCTGGCCACCGACCTGGCCCCCGAGGGCCTGGTCAGCTTCGGCCTGGGCGGCCCGGAGATCGGCGTGCCGCGGCCCCAGTTCAAGCCGTACTTCGACCGGGCCCGGGCGGCCGGGCTGCGCTCCGTCCCGCACGCCGGTGAGACCACCGGGCCGGAGACGGTCTGGGACGCCATCCGCGAGCTCGGCGCCGAGCGCATCGGGCACGGCACCCAGGCGGTGAAGGACCCGGCGCTGGTCGACCACCTGGGCGAGCACCGCATCCCGCTGGAGGTCTGCCCGACCTCCAACATCGCCACCCGGGCGGTGGAGCGGATCGAGGACCACCCGATCAAGCGGATGGTGGACGCCGGGCTGCTGGTCACCGTCAACAGCGACGACCCGCCGATGTTCGGCACCGACCTCAACACCGAGTACGCGGTGGCGGCGCGGCTGCTGGGGCTGGACGAGACCGGGGTGGCGGCGCTGGCCCGCAACGCGGTCGAGGCCTCCTTCCTGGAGCAGGCGGGCAAGGCGCGGCTGGCCGGCGAGATCGACTCCTACCTGGCGGGCTGGCAGCAGCAGCGCTGACCTTCCCGCAGGTCAACCGCCCCGTCGACGTCGTCGGCGGGGCGGTTCGCGTGGTGCCGCAGGTGCGGCGCCGGGCATGGTGCCGAGCGTGGCATCGGGCGTGGTGCCGAGTGTGGCACCGGACGTGGTGCCGGACGTGGCGCCAAAGTGGTGCCAAAAACGCCTCGACATGGCACCACTGCTGTGCCATGCTCTAGCCATGGACCTCACGCCGTACGTCGAAAACCTCCGGAACGAGCTCGCGGTGGCCGCCGCCACCGGTGGGGACGAAGCGCGGGCGCTGGCCGACCGGCTGACGCTCCCGCTGGAGTCGGCCGTGCGGCTCACCCTGCTCAACGCCCTCTCCGCCGCCATGGGCGAAGTCACCCGTGACCTCGCCCCGGGCTCGGTGGACGTACGGCTGCGCGGCCTCGACCCCGAGTTCGTGGTGACGGCGCCGCCCGGCTCCGTCGGCTTCCACGGCGACGCGCCGCCCGCGATGCCGAGCGTGCTGTCGCCCGCGGCGTCGGGCGGGCTGCCGCCCGTGGTACCACCGGTGGCGCCGCCCGTGGTGCCACCGATAGTGCCGCCCGCGCTGCCGGTGCCCCCGTCCGCGACGCCGGAGTCGGACGACAGCGGCACCGCCCGGATCAACCTGCGCCTGCCCGCCCACCTCAAGGCCAGGGCGGAGGAGGCCGCCGGGCAGGAGGGCCTCTCGCTCAACGCCTGGCTGGTCCGGGCCGTCGCCGGCGCGGTCGACGGCGGCGCCCGGGCCGCCCGCCCGGCCGCCGAGCTCGGTTCCCGCGCCGTCCGCGGCGTCGGCGGCCAGGGCTTCACCGGCTGGGTCCGCTAGCGCCCCCGCAGCACCGCCAGTCCTGCCAGTCCTGTCAGCCCCGCCAGCGCCACCGCCCCTGCAACGTCACCCCCGCTCCGACCAGCGGGAACACTCACACGAGTCAAGAGGACGGCACAGCCATGCCCACGTACGAGACCGACGGACAGATCTCCGTCTCCCTTGAGTTCGAGATCGGCTCGGTGTGGATCCGCGCGAGCAAGCGCAACGACACCGTCGTCGAGGTCCGGCCCACCAGCACCGCCAGGGACGCGGACGTCAAGGCCGCCGAGCTGACCCAGGTCGACTTCTCCGGCGGCCGGCTCACCGTCAAGGGCCCCAAGCAGCGCACCGTGTTCTCCAGCAAGAAGGGCTCGATCGACCTCACCGTCGAGCTGCCCGCCGGCTCCGAGGTGCACGCCGACTCCCCGATGGCGGACTTCGTCACCGAGGGCCCGCTCGGCGACTGCCGGATCAAGACCTCCATGGGCCGGATCCAGCTCGACCGGGCCGCCGGCGCGCGGCTCAAGACCGACATCGGCGACATCCGGGTCGGCACCGTCACCGGGGACGCCGAGGTGACGGGCTCGGGCCGGATCGAGGTCGGCACCGTCGGGGGCCGGCTGACGGTCAAGAACAGCCACGGCGACACCGAGATCGACGAGGTGCGCGGCGAGCTGGCGGCGAACGCCTCCAACGGCCGGATCCACATCGGCCTCGCCGAGGGGGACGTCGAGGCCAAGACCGCGAACGGCCACATCCGGGTCGGCCAGGTCGTCCGCGGCAAGGTCGGCCTCCAGGTCGGCGTCGGGGACATCGAGGTCGGCATCGCGGAGGGCACGGCGGCCTGGCTCGACGTGCACAGCAAGTTCGGTGCCGTCCGCAACGCCCTCGACACGGCCACAGGTCCGGGCGAGGCCCGGGAGACGGTCGAGGTCCGCGGCACCACCCAGATCGGCAGCATCCTCATCCGGAGGGCCTGATGGCGGCGACGACGGCGAACCCGGCGACGGCCCCGGTCGCGAGCACCACGGCGATCTCGGTGACCGGGCTGACCAAGAACTACGGGGACAAGGCGGTGCTCAGGGGCGTCGACCTGTCCATCCCGGCGGGCAGCGTCTTCGCCCTGCTCGGGCCGAACGGCGCGGGCAAGACCACCACCGTGGAGATCCTCTCCACCCTGATCCCCGCCGACGGCGGCACGGTCCGGGTGGCCGGGCACGACGTGGCCCGCCAGGCCGACGGGGTGCGGAAGGCGATCGGGGTCACCGGCCAGTTCTCGGCGGTGGACAACCTCCTCACCGCCGAGGAGAACCTGATGCTGATGGCCGACCTCAACCACCTCCGCCGTCGGGAGGGGCGGAGGCGGGCCGAGGGACTGCTGCGGCGCTTCGAGCTCGACGAAGCCGCGCGCCGACCGGTCGCCACCTTCTCCGGCGGCATGCGGCGCAAGCTCGACCTGGCGATGACCCTGGTCGGCGACCCCGAGGTGATCTTCCTGGACGAGCCCACCACCGGGCTGGATCCGCGCAGCCGGCGCACCATGTGGGAGATCATCCGGGGCCTGGTCGCCGACCACGGGGTGACGATCTTCCTCACCACCCAGTACCTGGACGAGGCCGACCAACTCGCCGACCGGATCGCCGTCCTGGACGACGGCCGGATCGTCGCCGAGGGCACGGCCGAGGAGTTGAAGCGGATCGTCCCCGGCGGGCGGATCCGGCTCCAGTTCTCGGACACCGACCGACTCGCCGCCGCCGCGGCGCTGTTCGACTACGCCACCGCCGACGCCGAGGCCCTGCGGCTGGACATCCCGGGGGACAACTCCGTGCTCACCGTGCGGGCGGTGCTGGACGTGCTCGACAACGCCTCCGTGCCGGCCGAGTCGCTGGTCGTGGAGACGGCCGACCTGGACGACGTCTTCCTGCAACTCACCGGAGAGGGTGCACGATGAGCACGGCGACGTACGTGGTCAGCGACTCGCTGACCATGCTGAGGCGCAACCTCAAGCGCGCGCAGCGGTACCCGGCGATGACCTTCTCCGTCGTGGTGATGCCGGTGATGATGCTGCTGCTCTTCAACTACGCCTTCGGAGGCGCGTTGGGGGCCGGCATCGGGGGCGGGAGCTACATCGACTACGTGACGCCGGGGATCGTCCTGATGACGGCGACGTCGGGGGCGGTCGCCACGGCGGTCGGCGTCTGCGTCGACATGACCGAGGGGATCGTCAACCGGTTCCGGACGATGGCGATCTCGCGCTCGGCGTTCCTGACCGGGCACGTGGTCGGGAGCGTGATCCAGACGGTGGTCGCGCTCGTGGTGGTGACCGGCGCGGCCTTCGCCATGGGGTTCCGGTCGAGCGCCGGGCCGCTGGAGTGGCTGGCGGCAGCGGGCCTGCTGCTGTTCGTGACCCTGACACTGACCTGGATATCGGCGGGGATCGGACTGGTCTCCAAGACGCCGGAGAGCGCGAGCAACACGCCGCTGCCGCTGACCTTCCTGCCCTTCATCGGCAGTGCGATCGTGCCGCCGGACTCGATGCCGACCGTGCTGCGGTGGTTCGCCGAGTACCAGCCCTTCACGCCGATCATCGAGACCCTGCGCGGTCTGCTGATGGGCACCGGCATCGGCAACAGCGGCTGGATCGCCCTCGCCTGGTGCACCGGGCTGACGCTGCTCGGCTACTTCTGGTCGCGGAGCGTCTTCTACCGGCGGTGACGGGGGTACGGCCGGTAGCCGTCGGACGGCCCGGGAGGCGGGGAGACCCGCCACCCGGGCCGCCGTGGCGTTCCCGGCCCCGCTCCACCACCGGGCCCCTGTAGTAAAGTCCGCGCCAAAGTTCGGCAAACCGGCGCAGGGGGGCGGGAGATGACCGTACGTCGCAGGTGGACGGTCCGGGGGCTCCGGTCCGGCGCCCTGGCCGCGCTCCTGGCCTACGCGGCGGGCCTGTACGCCTCCCGCTCGGGGGGCCTGGTGGAGGTCGAGCGCCTGCTCGACCGTCCGGTGCCGCTGCTCGGTGCGGCCGTGGTGCTGCTCGTGGTCTCCGCGGTGCTCGGTGCCGGGTCCAGCAGCGGGGCCCGCAGCGGGGCTCGCGCCGGGGTCGTCCAGATCGCCGTCGCGGTCGTCCTGGCACCGCTCGTCGCCGCGTCGGCGGTCGGCGCGGCGAGCTCCCGGCTGCTCGACGGCGGCGCGCGGTCCGTCGAGCGCAAGGTCCACCCCGACCACCCGGAACGGGTGTTGACCGTCACCGGCGACTCCTCCTCGATCGACTCGACCTCCTACCGGGCCGAACTGCTCACCGGCACCGGCTGGTCCGCCCGCCACTGGACCATCGGCAGCTGGGACGGCGGACGCGACCGCCTCCGGGCCGTCGAGTGGTCCACTGCCGATCGGATCACGGTGACCACGGCCCGCGAGCTCCTGGTCTTCACCCTCGGCCCCGACGGCGACCCGGGCCGCCCGACGGCGACGCCCCGCTGACGGTGACCTGCTGACGGCGATCTGCCGGCGGCACCCCCTGATCAACAACGGCCCCCTGTAGTAAAGTCCGCGCAAAGCTCGGCAAAAGACCGCCCGGGGGGACGGATGACGGCGAGGCGCCGCAAGCAGGTCGCGTGGGTGCTCAGAGGCCTGGCACTCGCGGCGTTGCTGGTGTACCTGCCGGGCTGGCACGCCTCCCGTTCGGGCGGGCTGGTGGTGGTCGAGCACTGGCTCAACCGGCCGGTCCTGCTGATCGGGTCGGCGGTGGTGCTGATCGTGGTCTCGCTGGTGATCGAGCTGGAGTTCCGCACCTGGTTCTCGCAGATCGGCTGCGCTGCCCTGCTGGCCCCGCTCGTCCTCGCCGGGGTGCCGGTGCTGTTCCTGTCCTACGTGTTCAGCGGTGACGGAGGCCGGGAGGACCGCTTCGTCAGCCCGAGCCGCCCGGACCGGATCCTGAGCGTCACCAACGTCTCCGGCTTCTCCATCGACCCGGTCTACCAGGTGGAGTTGGAGGCCGGCACCGGCTGGTCCACCCGCCACTGGAGCATCGGCACCTGGGACACCCGGGACGGCGAGTTCATCCGCGTCGACTGGTCCGGGCCGGACCGGATCACCGTCACCGGCCGCACCTCCCTCACCGTCTTCGAGGTCCTCCCCGACGGCAGCCTGGGCGAGCCCCGGGTGCTTCCCAAGCCGGGGCCGGTCGGAGCCGGGTCCTGAACCCGAGGCCGATCAACCGCCCGCCTAGGCTGGCGTGGTGACGCAGGGGATCCGTGGGGGACGGGGAGTACGGCCGCGCTGGGTGTGGTGGGTGGCGGCGGTGTGGGCGGTGGGGTTCGCCGAGGGGGCGGCGGTGCACGTGTACCAGGTCGGGAGCGGGGGGCTGCACGCCTACGCGTGGTGGCCGGTGCCGAGCCAGGTGCTGTTCCACGCGCTGCTGGTGCTCGACCCCTTGGCCGCCG
This sequence comes from Kitasatospora sp. NPDC059827, assembly GCF_042731675.1. Lineage (NCBI taxonomy): Bacteria > Bacillati > Actinomycetota > Actinomycetes > Kitasatosporales > Streptomycetaceae > Kitasatospora > Kitasatospora sp. NPDC059827. The sequence goes on from NZ_JBHWIV010000012.1 coordinate 114,288, forward strand.
TGCTGGTGGCCCGGGCGCGGCCGGCGGGGGTGTGGCTCGGGGTGGGGGTCATGGCGGCCGACCTGACGGCCAACTGGTGGGCGAACTGGGACGACGTCCTGCGCCGTCCGCTCGCCTACCTCCAGGGCGTGGTCGGGCTGCCGGCGATGACGCTGTTCGGGCTGTTCGTGTTCCTTACCGCTGCGCCGCTGCGCCGGGCGTTCCTCGGCCCGGGCCCGGATCTCCGTCGTCCGTAGGGGATCCGGGCCCGCGCCGAGGAGTTGCCGAGGAGCTGCCGGGGGACTGGCCGGGGGGCTGGCCGGGTCCGTCACCAGACGGTGATGCCCATGGTGTCGGCCGCGCTGTGGATGGCGTTGTAGTGCGGGATCGACATGTCGGACTTCTTCTGGCCGGCCGGGAGGTTCTTGTCGGCGGCGCGGAACTCGTCGCGGGCGGCGGCGAGCAGGCTGGTGCCGTAGGAGACCGGGACGTCCTTGGTGCCGTGGGCCGGGTGGGACTTGGCGGCCGTCTGGCTGCCCGCCTGGGCGAGGGTGCTGCGGGCCTGGTTGTAGGCGGCGGCCTTGACCGTCTTCGGGTTGGCGAGCCGGGCCTGCGCGGTGCCGGCCGTCCGGGTCTGGTCGGCGGCCATGGCGACGGGTGCGACGGCGGCGGTGAGAGCGCCGGTGGCGACGACGGTGACGAGGGCGTTGCGGACGAGCCTGTTCATGTGGATTCCTTCCGGGAGAATTCCGAGAATTCCGAGAACTCCGAGGATTCGCCTCCGCTTCGGTCCCGGGGGATCGTCGGAGTGCGAACGTCTCCGCACTACCCCGGCTTCTGAGAGCGGAAAACCCGATTCCGTACGGTTCGTTCGGAAGTGATCGGATCAGGACGTTTTCTGGCTTCGGGGAACTCGTATCGTCAGACTGGGAGGGTGAATCCTGACCGCTACCCGGACGTGGCCGCCGCCGGGAGCCTCGCCGCCGCACTGGAGTCCGTCGCCGCCGAACTGGCCGTGGACATCACCCTGGTGCCGGGGACTTGGGGTGCCGCGGCCTCGGCGGGCATCGCGGCCCCGGCGGGCGCGGTGCCCTCGGGGCCCGTGCGCCGGCCGCTGCAGGTCCACCTGTCCGCCGGGAGGCGTAGCTTCGGCGTCTCCGGCCGGAGCCTGGGCGCCGAGCTGATCACGGGTTGGACGGCCGACCTCCGGGACGTCGTCCGGGCCGCCGTGGCCTGGGGGAGCGGCCGGAGCCTCGCGGAGCTGCGCGAGCGGTTCCCGTTCCTCTCCTCCTCGGAGCTCGCCGAGGCCCATGAGCACGGGGCTGCCGCCGTGGTCGGGCTGCAGTGGCACTGGGTCCGGGAACGGGCCCTGCGGGAAGCGGAGTCCACGGAGTTCGGCCTGCTGGTCGCAGCGGCCGACGCGGAGCCGAGGCTCCGGCAGTTGTCCCCGGCCGTCAGCCACGGGAGGCTGCTCCTCGCGGGCCGGACCGGCTTCCCGTCCGACCCGGTGATCGCGATCGTTCCCGCGGACGACGGCCGCTCGTACCGGGTGCGGCGGTTCCCGCACGGCGGCGTGGTCGCCGAGGCCGGGACGGCGGCGGAGGCCGTCGCACTGGCCGTCGCCCACCTGCCGGCCGACCTCGGGCCGGCCGTGCTCGGCAGCGACGAGGACGCCTGACGGTCGCCGCTCGTCAGTCTTCTTCCTCGTACGGCGGGATGGTCCAGCGCAGCACCGTGCCGCCGTCCGGGGCGGCTTCGAGGGTGACCGGGTAGACCTGGCCCCAGCCGCGTTCGCCGTGGTGCCGGACGGCGTGGTCGCCCTGGTCCCAGCCGATGCCGAGTACGGCGCAGCCGCCGACCTCGACCGCACCGACGCGCAGCGGGTGGTCCCAGCCGGCCCGCTCGGCGCGGTAGTGGTCGGTGTGCGGGTCGAGGCCGACGGCGACGCCGGTGCCGGGGAGGCCGCCGCGCCAGGTGGTGAGTTCAGCGGTGCGGGCGGTGGCCTCGGCGAGCGGGAGGTCGAGCCAGCCGTGCGGGCCGTCGACGCCGTGCCAGAAGATCCGTTCGCCGCCGAAGTGGGCGTGGGCGTCGTCCTCGTGGCGGCCCCAGTAGGTGACGTCGGCGAGGCCGTTGGTGGAGTCGCCGTGCAGTCCGGTCCACGCCTCCAGGGCGGTGGCGTCGCCGATCACCGTGCCGCAGCGGTCGACGGGCAGGTCGCCGAGCGGGATCGGACCGGCCGGGTCGGCGTCGGCGGGCCAGGGGAGGCCGAGTTCGATCTCCAGGGTGGCGATGCTCGGTTCCTCGTCGAACGGTGACGGCGAGGTGGTGGCCCGGACCCGCAGCGGCCGGTCGGCGGCGGCCCGGACGGCGAAGGCCTCGCACTCCCCGTCCCGGAGGTGGGCGCCGGGCGCGGTGGCGGTCGCCGCGCGGGCACGTTCGCCGAGGGGCGCGCCGGTCTCCGGCCAGAAGTCGATCCAGCCGGCCATGCCGAGCACCAGCAGGCCGGACGGTGCGGTGACGGTTCCCAGGTCGGTGAAGGCTCCCAGGTCGGTGAAGGTTTCGGGCATGCGCCGATTGTGCCGTTCCGGTACGACACTCCCGAATCCCGGTCGGGCTCCGAGCCCGCGTGGTGGGTGGGCTCGCCGGGTGGGGCCGGTGCGGTGGCTACGCGTTGGACCAGGAGCGGGTGGAGAGCACCAGGAGGTAGCCGTCCGGGTCCTGGACGGTGACGCCCCAGGCGTCCCAGTACGGGTTGTGCGCGGGGACGCGCTTGCCGCCGTGCTGTTCGAGCCGCTCGATCAGTTCCTCGTCGACCGGTCGGCCGAGGTAGACGACCAGCAGGTCGTCGGCGGTCGGCCGCGGTTCGACGGGGGCGGCGGGGTCGTGGACGAGTTCCAGGTGCCAGGCGGCGCCGGGCCAGCCGACCATGAGGAGCGAGTGCTCGCCGGGGGTGCCGTCGGTGGTGTGCCGGTACAGGACGTCCAGGCCGAGGCCGGCGGCCCAGAAGTGCTCGGCGGCGGCGAGGTCGCGGGAGGGGCGGGCGATGCGGATGTGGGCGGTGGCGTCGGCCGGCACGGTTCTGGCTCCTGGGCGGGTGGGGGGAGGGGGCGGGGACAGTAGCGAGCCTAGGGATCCCGGGGGCGGGTGCCATCGGGCGCCGGTCCTAGTCCGGCGGGCCCAGGTCCGGCCCGTCCTCAGTCCGAGTTGGGCCAGACCAGGACGCCGGGGCCGTCCGGGGTGAGCACGGGCACCCAGGCCTCGTCGGTCTCGGCCAACCGGTCCTCGTCGAGCCGCAGTTCGTGCGGTTCCTCGGTGTCCCCGTCGCAGGCCCAGTAGGTGATGCCGCGCAGGGCGTCCCGGAGTCGGTCGAGTTCGCCGTCGGACCAGGTGTGGTGCTGGGTTCCGGCGCCGCGGAAGTCCCGCTCGAACAGTTCGCGGAGTGCGGCGAGGCCGTCGGGGCCGGTCACCGGGACGAGGAAGCCCTGTAGTTCGCCTTGGTGGCAGGAGGTGCCGCCGTACTGCTGTTGGTAGTGGACGCCGGTGGGGGCGGTGACGACCACGTACAGCCAGCGGCCTGCTGTGCCGTCCGGGTCGAGGAACACGAATCGGTGTGCGGCCATGGTGGGCAGTCTGCTGGACGGGTCGGGGGATGGTCCAGGGCAGGAGGTGGTTCTTGCCGGAACGCGAACGGCCCGGCACCTGTGAGAGGTGCCGGGCCGTTCGACTGTGGAGCGCCAGGCCCGGATTGCACGGACTCTTCCTACTGAAAGTAGGACGTACTCTGGTAGTACCACTGACGCCTGACGAGGTTTCATGTCCCTCGCGACGAGATGAACATTAGCAGCTCAACGCCCATGATCCGAATCGGGCAGCGGCTGGTGATTGTTGGCGGGGAACGCGAACGGCCCGGCACCTGTGAGAGGTGCCGGGCCGTCCGACTGTGGAGCGCCAGGCCCGGATTGCACGGACTCTTCCTACTGAAAGTAGGACGTACTCTGGTAGTACCACTGACGCCTGGCGAGGAACTGTGTTCCTTGCGACGAGAAGAACGTTAGCAGCTCAGAGTGCATGATCCAAAACGGGCCCGGGCGGTCCGGTTGGGTCGGGGGTCAGGCGTCGAACTCCCCGTCGCGGATGGCGGCGACGAGGTCGCGCCACTCGGTCGGAGTGAGCTGGGCGATGGCGTCGGGGAGCAGGCTGCTGCGGACGTAGACGGCGTCGGGGGTGACGGCTACTTCTGGGCAGTTGCTCGCGTTGGAGCATGCACTGGGCCGAATCCAGGAGCGGTTCTCCATCGGTTATATCTCCTTCTTGATCTTCGCGATCAGATCGCGGGAGCCTTCGACCGAGAGAGACCTGTCAGTCATCTGCTCGACGACCGAGCGGTACTCCTCCAAGTGCTCGGTCAGGTGGAGGAAGATCGGACCCTCCATGGAGTCGTAGCTCACGGTGTCGAGCCGGGGAACGGGCCCGTTCGCGTAGTTGATGGCCTGACCGGGCCCTTTGAAGCCTCCAGCGGCAAAGCTGATCACTCGAAGCGTGACATGTGGCAGCTGAGACAACTCCAGCATCCAGTCCAGCTGTTCCCGTGCCACATCGCGACCGCCGAACTGCATGCGGAGAGCCGCCTCGTGGACGATCGCCGTGTAGGGATGGGTGCCTTTCGCCATCAGCATCTCGGAACGCCGCATACGCTGCTCGACGCGCGTTTCCACTACCCGCGGAGTCAGCCGGACCTGGTTGTCCTGGAAGATCGCGCGACTGTACTGCTCCGATTGCATGGGCCCTGGCGGATGGCAGATCTGGTAGGAGTACATGCCCTCTGCGTGGTGCTCGAATTCGCAGATGTCGAGAAAGCCCTGCGGCACGAAGCCCCGGTATTCGTCCCACCAGCCCTTGCGTCGGTCCTCGGCCATGGCTGCAAGGGCATCGATGTATGCGGTGTCGGTCTCGCCGAACGCGTCGGCGAGCGTCCGAACTCGCTCAGCCGTGATGGGGTAGTGCCCCTTCTCGACCTGAGTGATCTTCGTCCGGTCCAGGCCGAAGACGGCGGCGGCCTGAGCGGTTGTTTGGCTGGCGCTGTCGCGCATCTTCCGCAGCTCGATGCCCAACCGTTCCTGCCGGGCTGTTGGGGTGGTCCGTGGTGGCATGGCCCAAGCATCTACGCCGACTCGTGATCAGTCCAGCGACTACAGGTGGGCCATGTTTCCGGATCTGGTGGCACATGTGAGTGCTGATGCCCTACAGTCTGTGATGCACCGATTACCGAACGGATCGTCAGTAACGCCGCTCGGGCTCCGAAGAACACCCATGTCCAGTGGGCTCGTTCACGGCGACGCATCCGTCGATCTCACCCGTTCCCCTCTGGGAGATCCCTGTGCGCAACCTCCTCAACTCCCCCTTCCCCTCCCTCGCGGTCTCCCGCGACGCCCTCCACGAGGCCCTGACCAGCCTGGACTGGCCCCCGGCCCTCATCTCCGACGCCCAGCTCGCCATGGTCGAACTGATCGTCAACTCCTGGCGCCACGCGAACACCCCCGCCCCGGTGGTCGTCATCCTCCTTCGCGGCAACACCCTCCGGGTCGGGGTCTCCGACCGCTCCTCCGCCCTCCCCGAGCAGCGCCCCTTCGACCCCTACTCCGAGTCCGGCCGGGGCCTCCGGTTGGTCGAGGGCCTCACCCACCGCTGGGGTGTCGACCCCCGGAAGCTCGGCAAGACGACCTGGTTCGAGCTGGACGGTGTCGCGTGAGCGCCCACCACCCGATCCACCCCGCCGACCCGGCCCTGCTCCACCTCACCGGCCCCCAACTCACCGAACTCCTCATCGAACTCCGCACCGAGGGCCGCGAGTTCGGCATCCTCTGGCCCTCCGTCCACCCGGGCGAGACCAACCTGGCCGGTCGCCGGCTCGTGAACTTCGGCAACGTTCCGGCGAGCACCCTGATCAACCTCCTCGCGCTCCTCCGCGAGTACAAGCGCAGCCGTGACGGCGGCCCCCACCGATGCTCGGGCTCCTGATCATCAACCTCCTGGCCGCTCTCGTCGGCGCGCTCTGCGAAACCCGCTCCACCCGCTTTTGGCGCAAACCGACCGACGTTCGACCCCCGTCCGGTGGTGCCCGCTCTCAGTAGCCGATTCCGGCCCGTACGTAGGAAGTCGGCCCGGTCGACTTCCTACGCACACCCCCACCCGTACCGCCCTCGCGCGCAAGATCCGTAAACACTCCTGCGACCAAAGTGGCGCATCGACATCCTTGCTGCACATGGGACTTGACGTTCCATCATGTCGTTGAAAGAGTCTGCGACCGCGCGAACTCCAGTGCGAACAATGCGAGTTCGACAGCACCTTCATCGACACGGGGAGACTTCTCATGTTCACCAAGAAGATTGCCGCCGCGGCCGTGGCCGTGGCCGCCGCGGGCGTCCTCGGCACCGCGACGTCCGCTTCCGCGACCGGCGCCACGCTGTACGACACGAAGACCGTGGTCGTCAACGACACCGGCCACCTGGGTTCGATCTGTACGTCCCGGACCCTCAACCTGGCGGCGGGCTCCTACGGTTGGGGTTTCGTCGACATGGCCCCGATGGTGAGCAGCACCGTCAAGCTCGCCGCCGGAACCTACGTCTGGACCGACTGCCTGACCCAGGGCATGGACTACTACTTCCTGGACTCGAAGATCCAGCTCAAGAACAGCTCTGCGGCCCCCGCCGTGCTGGACGCGACGCGCTGGCTGAACGTCGGTTCCTACACCTTCGGTAGCTTCCTCAAGCCGAACTTCTAGGGCCTGGGCCCGAGGTGCCCCGCCCTCCACTGCGGAGGGCGGGGCACCCGTGGCTCCGGGCCGACCCTTCCCTAGCGGCCCTGGAGGTAGGTTGGGGTGGCCGTCGGGATGGCCGTCGGGATGGCCGTCGGGATGGCCGTCGGGATGGCCGTCGGGGTGGCGGTCGGGGAGTACGTCGGGGTCCCCGTCGGGGCGGGCGTGGGGGTTGCGGTCGGGGTGGACGCCGGGGCCGTGGTCCTGGGCGAAGGCGGCGGGCAGTCCCACGCCGACCCCGCGATCAGCAGCAGGGAGCCGCCGGCCATGAGGGCCCCCGGGTGCGACGGCGGGACCTGACGCAGGTACGCCTCGGGGGCCTGGGCGGCGACCTTCGGCCAGGCGGACCACAGCTTGATCAGTCCCTCCTGGAGCAGGTCCTCGGCCCGGTGTCGGTCTCCGCCGGTGAGCAGGCGCGCGAGGTGGAACAGCGCGGACCAGCGGGCCGCGACGAACTCATCGAAACCATCCGCTCGCGAATGCCTCATCCAGCACCGCCCTTCCGATCTCCGAACGCCTGTACCTGGGGAAAGGCACTGGCCCCCGCCCGCTATGCATCCCCTCCCTGTGAACTGGATCACTGCGCTCCCGGTCCGGCCCGGTCCGGCGCGGTTCAGCGGTAGGCGGCGAGGAACGCCCGGACGCCGGCTTCGGCGTAGCGCTCAAGCTCGGCGTCCGTGTGCTGCGGACTGCCGTGGAACATCGCCTTGTTCACCGGGATCCAGAGCAGCAGTCCCGAGAAGTGGTTCGCCGCGAGCAGTGCGTCGTCCACCTTGAGCGCGCCTTGGTCGGCGAGTCGCCGGAAGGTGTCGGCGAGGGTGGCGAGCACCCGCTCGAAGCCCTGCTCGTACCAGGTGGCGCCCAGTTCCGGGAAGTTGTCGGCGTTGGCGATGATCAGCCGGCGCAGCTGGAGCACCTGCGGCCGGGTCAGGGTGGTGAGGAACTGCCGGGCGAGGGTGCCCAGGTTCTCCTCCAGGTCGGCCGGGTCGGCCGGGATGTCGGACACCAGGTCGATCATCGCCTCGATCCGGTCGGTCGTGGCGAGCACGATCTCGGCGAACAGCTTCTCCTTGTCGGCGAAGTGCTTGTACACCGTCTGCTTCGACACGGCCGCGAGCTTGGCGATGTCGTCCATGCTCGTGCCTGCGTAGCCCTTGGCCATGAAGACCGTGGTCGCGGCTTCCATGATCGCCTGGTGCTTGCGGGCCGACCGGTTGCCGGGCTCGTTCGCTTCCAACTCCTGTCTCCCTTCTTTCTCGTGGGCTTCTCGTTCTGGGCGGAACAGTACTGGACAGTCCAGTTCCTGCTCCAGTACCGTACCGTCCAGTTCCGCAGTACTGGACAGTCCAGTTCTGGCAGCCTTACGTCCTTGGGGGGATTTCCATGGCTCAGCAGGCGATCGACACTGCTTCCACCTCTGCCACCACGTTCACCGGCCAACGTGCCCTGCTGGTCGGCGGTGCCCTGGCCGGGCCGCTGTTCCTCGGCCTCGGAGTGGCCCAGGGCCTCACCCGCCAGGGCTTCGACTTCTCCCGCAACGCCATCAGCCAGCTCGGCCTCGGCGACCTCGGCTGGATCCAGGTCGCGAGCTTCCTGCTCACCGGCCTGCTGCTGGCCGCCGGTGCGGTCGGCCTCCGCCGCACCATCGGCGGTACCCCCGGCGGCACTTGGGCCCCGAGGCTGATCGCCGCCTTCGGGGCCTCCTTCCTCCTCGCCGGGGTCTTCAAGGCCGACCCCGGCGCGGGCTTCCCGGCCGGAACGCCGGACGGCCCCGGTGAGCTGAGCGGCCACGGCACCGTCCACCTGCTCAGCGGTACCCTCGGCTACCTGGCGCTCTGCCTCGCCTTCCTCGCCCTGGCCCGGCACTTCGCCGCGCGCGGCGAGCGCGGCTGGGCCCTCGCCCTCCGCATCGTCCCGGTCGGTGTCCTGGCCGGTTTCGCGGGCTCCGGCGCCACCGTCATCGCCTTCACCCTCGGCGCCGGTCTCGGCCTCCTCGCCCTCACCGCGGCGATCCTGCGGGCCGGCGCCCTTGTCGGTGCCGACCGCTAGCGTGTGAGCAGTGACGTCACCTCAGAAGAGCTACCTGCCAGTCGAGTAGAGAACAGGACACCCCCGCGATGACCACCCCCGTCAAAGGCCCCGCCAGCTACTTCCCCGCGATCGAGAAGAAGTACGGCCGCCCGGTCGAGGAGTGGCAGGGCCTGATCCGCAGCTCGCCGCTCACCAAGCACATGGAGCTCGTCGCCTGGCTCAAGGGTGAGCACGGCCTCGGCCACGGGCACGCCAACGCGCTCGTCGCCCACACCCTCGCCGAGCACACGGCCGGCTGACCGGGTCGCCGCCTGCCGCCTGCCGCCTGCCGTCCGCTGCGGGTTGCCTGCTGTCGTGTGATGTGGGGCGAGGTGGGTGCGGCTTCCGGGGATTCCCTTCATCCGTGCACTACCTTTCGTGCTGCACCGCCACGCTCCGTAATCATCCGGCATCCGGAGCTGCTCGGCATCCGCACCGACCCGTCGCACGGAAGGCTCGCCATGACCACCCAACTCCCGGCCACCATCGACGAAGTGATCTCCCGCATGGAGCAGATCGACCGCGAACTCGACCCGCGCGACGGCGTCGCCTGCTTCAACCGGGTGTACCTGAAAGTCACCAAGATGGTGAAGCAGCACGTCACCGAGGGCACCTTCAAGGACGGCGCCTTCCTGGAGCGGATGGACGTCATCTTCGCCGGGCACTACCTCCAGAACGTCGAGGCCGCCAAGGCCGGACGCCAGGTCGAGGGTTCCTGGCAGCCGCTGTTCGACGTGCGCGGCAACCGGGTCATCTGGCCGATCCAGTTCGCGCTGGCCGGGATGAACGCCCACATCAACCACGACCTCGCCCTCGCCGTCGTCGAGACCTGTCAGGAGCGCGGCACCGCACCCGAGAACCCGCCGGTGCACGAGGACTTCGAGAAGGTCAACGACCTGCTCGCGAGCGTGGAGGCCGAGATCCGGGCCGAGTTCGAGTTGCAGCTCGTCAAGGTCGCCACCGCGCCCGCCGAGCAGCTCAAGCACGCGGTCAGCGCGTTCAGCATGTCCACCGCCCGCGAGGTCGCCTGGTTCAACGCCACCCAGCTGTGGAACGCGCGCAACAACCCGATGAAGTACCAGATGGTGCTCACCGGCATGGTCGGCTCGGTGAATGCCACCAGCAGGGTGATCCTCGTCCCCGTCATCCCGCCGCCGGCCGCCTGACGGGAGCGGACGCCGCCCGCGGTCGCCGGGCGCGGTCGCCGCCCGCGGTCGCCGGGCGCTCCTCGGGACGGAGGTGGAAAGGGGGTTGCGCGGAGGTGCCGCACCGCTGACGATCATGCGATGAACACAGTGATCAGACGGGTACGGGCCGAGGAGTGGGAGCGGGTCAAGGAGCTCCGCCTCGCCGCGCTGCAGGACCCGGTCGCGGGCATCGCCTTCCTGGACACCTGCGAGAACGCCGCCGCCAGGCCGGACGAGTTCTGGCAGGAGCGCACCGCCGGCGCCGCCGAGGGTGATGCGGTGCACCAGCTCGTCGCGGAGGCCGAGGACGGCCGCTGGCTCGGCAGCATGACCGTGCTGGTCGAGCGGCCCGGCGGGAGCGGCGCCCTCGGCGGCGACGTCATCACCGTCCCGCAGACCCATGTCGTCGGGGTCTACGTCCGCCCCGAGGCGCGCGGCACCGGTCTGGCGCACGAGTTGATCCGGGCCGCCCAGGACTGCTCCTGGGCGCTCACCGAGCCCCGGGTCCAGCGGGTCCGGCTGTTCGTCCACGAGGACAACGCCCGGGCCGAGGCGATGTACCTGCGGGCCGGCTTCCGCCGCTCCGGGGTCTCCGTGCCGGTGCCGGGGGACGCGACGCACCGGGAGATCGAGCTGGCGGTCGAGCGGGGCTGAGGCTCGCCGCCCGTCTGTCCGTCTGTCCGCCTGGCTGCTGCCGCCCGCCGCCCGCCGCCCGCCGCCCGCCGCCCGCCGTCAGCGGAAGTCGTCCGCGTGCTCCCGGACCCAGGAGCGGAAGCTGCGGGCCGGGCGGCCGAGCACCTGCTCGACCGTGTCCGTCACCCGTTCCGGTTCACGGGTGAACGACTCCCAGGCCCGCAGCCGGGACTCCACGAAGGCCGCGTTGCCCCAGGCCGCCGTCAGCTGCTCGCGGGCGGCCTCCGGCGCCAGCTCCTCCCAGCGGACCTCGGTGCCGAGCTCCTCGCCGATGATCCGCACCAGTTCGGCGTGGGCGAGCGACTCGGGGCCGGTGACCAGGTACTTCCTGCCGTCGTGCCCGTCCTCGGTGAGCGCCCGGACGGCCACGTCCGCGATGTCGCGCTCGTGGACCAGCGAGCGGCGCGCCCGCCCGTACGGCCAGCGGACCACGCCCGTGCGGACCTGGTCGGCCCAGCCGAGCGCGTTGCCCGCGAAGTCGATCGCGCGGACGAAGGTCCAGGCCGGGCCGGAGTGGCGGATCAGCCGCTCGATCTCCTGGTGGAAGATCACGGCGGGTTCGTCGTCCGCGAGGTCCGGTACGTCAGTCGAGAGGTAGACGACGCGCTCGGCGTGCTCGGCGATCAGCTCGACCACCCGCGGCTGCACCGGGATCCCGGGCCACATCAGGTAGACGCCGTCCACTCCGCCGTCCACCCCGCCGTCCAGCGCGGCCGTCAGGCTCTCCGGCGCCGTCAGGTCGCCCTCGACGACCTCCACCCCGGCGGGCAGCGCGGACCCGGCCCGGTTCCGCACCAACGCCCTTACCCCGTGCCCGCCTTCGACCAGCGAGGCCACCACGTGCCTGCCCACACTGCCGTTCGCGCCGATCACCAGAACCTTGGTCATGCCGGGCCCAACTGCCCGACCGGACCGGCCTATTCCCCTCGCGCGGCCCGGGCGGCGCAGTCCCGGTCGGCCGCGTCGATCTCCTGGCCCGCCGTGTCGGTGAGGTGGAAGCAGTGGCCGTAGGCCCACACCGTGACCGAATCCCGGCGGTGGTCGACCTGGAAGGGCTCGTCACTTTCCGTGCGGGCCCTAGGCTCGGCCGATGCCCGACCTTGTTTCCGCCTCTGCCACCGCCTCGGCCCCCGCATCCGCCGCCGCACCTGCGGATTCCTCCAACGGCGCCCTGCGCCTCGCTCACCGAACTGGCTGCCGACTGCGACCTGTTGCTGTGCGAGGGGGAGGGTGATGACCCCGCGCACCACACCGCCGAGCGGGCCGCCGCGACCGCCGCAGCGGCCCGGGCCGGTCGGCTGGTGGTCACCCACGTCGGCCGGGCGCTGACCCCGGCGGAGGCGGTGGCCCGCGCCGCGTCCCGGTTCGCCGGCCCGGTCGGGCACGCCGATCCGGGAGCGGTCCTCACGGTCTGACGGGCCCGGCCGGATCGACCTGCCTGCTCGGTGCGAACGGTCAACCGCCCACCCGCACCACGTACTTGCCGGTGGCCCGCCGCTCCTGCATCGCGTCGTGGGCGGCCGGTACGGCCTCCAGGTCCGGGAGCTCGGTGAGCGGCACGGTGAGTCCGCGGTGCGCCTGGAGGTCGAGGGTGGTGCGGATGGCCCGGGCGAGGCGTTCGGGTGCGGTGGCGGCGTAGCCGCGGTGGCTGAACCCGGTGACGGAGAGGTTGCCGCCCATCAGCCGGCCGAGCGGCGGCAGGTCGCCGAGCTCGCCGCCGCCCGCGTTGCCGAACAGGACGATCCGGCCGCCCGGCGCGGTGACGGCGAGGTCGAGGTCCAGGGCGGCGGTGCCGAGCGGGTCGAGCACGAGGTCGACGCCCCGGCCGTCGGTGGCGGCGCGGACGGCGTCGGCGAGCTTCTCGTCGCGGGCGAAGGCGTGGTGGTAGCCGAGTTCGACGGCGGCTGCGGCCTTCTCCGGGCGGCCGACGGTGCCGATCAGGGCGCCCCCGCCGCCGAGCAGCGGGACGAGCTGGGCGACGGCGCTGCCGATCCCGCCGCCGGCCGAGTGGACCAGGACGTTGTCCCCGTCGGCGAGCCGGCCCGCGTCGGTGAGCAGCAGGACGGCGGTGGCGAGGCCGAGCGGGGCGGCGGCGGCCGCGCTGAGCGCCAGCCCGTCCGGGACGGGGAGGGTCAGGACGGCGTCGGCGAGCACCACCTCGGCGAGTCCGCCGCCGACGGGCGCGGCCGCGACCCGGTCGCCGACGGCGAGCCCGGTGACGCCTTCGCCGAGCGCGCGGACCGTACCGGCGACCTCCTTGCCCGGCAGGTACGGCCACTCGGCGGTGTAGCCGCCGTCGCCGCGGCGGGCCATCACGTCCACGAAGTTCAGTCCGGCCCAGGCGACGTCGATCGCGACCTGGCCGGGGCCGGGTCGCGGTGCCTCGACCTGCTGGATCTCGGAGTTCTCGGCTCCACCGGGTGCGGTCATCACCAGTGCGCGCATGTCGGTCCCCCTCGACTACGATGTTCGACGAACGACGAAATTGCCGTGGCACAGTGGTACCACCGCGTTTCGTCGTTTGTCGAACATCGCAGATCAGAGGAGGTAGGAAGATGCCCCGCAGCACCCGCCGCCGGCCGGCGCTCGTCCACCCCGCGGTCGAGGAGATCGACCTGTACGACGTCCTCCACGCGCTCTCCGACCCCACCCGGATGACCATCGTCCGGGTTCTGCGCTCCGAACCCGAACGGGCCTGCGGCACCTTCCCGGTGGACGTCGCGCCCTCCACGCTCAGCCACCACTTCAAGGTGCTGCGCGAATCCGGTGTGATCAGCCAGCGCGAGGAGGCCAACCGCCGGTTCTCCGCGCTGCGGACGGTCGAACTCGAACGACGCTTCCCCGGGCTGCTGGACACCGTCCTGGCCGCGCTCGCCCGCAATGAGCCCGGAGGAGAGTTCGGAGAACAGTCCGGAGATGAGCCCGGTGCCGAACCGGCCTGGCACGGTTAGGAGTCAGGCGGCGGCCGCGCGGTGCCGGCGGTGGTACGAGACGGTGACCGCCGCCAGCAGCGGGCCCCAGGCGACCGCGGGCAGGTAGAGGAAGCCGACCAGCAGGTGCCCCTGCGGCGTCATGTTCGGGTGCGGCACCGCCCACCAGGCGAGGAACGGCGTCCAGAGCACCGTCAGCCCGGCCGCGCCCAGCGAGGCCGCCAGGACGACCCGGCGCGGGTTCACCGGCCGCCCGCCGAGGAGCGGGACCCAGCGCGGCGGCACCGTGCCCCACGGCCGGACCAGGCCCAGGGTGAGCAGCGCCAGCGCCTCGGTGAGCACGCTCAGGGTGAGCGGCCAGACCGCGTCCCAGCCGGTGAAACCCACCGCGTGGTAGCCCGCGTCGGTGTATCCGCCGTGCCATCCGAGGGTCAGCCCGAGCCGCCACAGCCCGGCCGGCAGCGCGGTCACCGCGGCCGCGTGGGCGGCCCGGACCGCCCAGCGTGGCGGGGCGGGAACGGCCGCAGCGGCGGAAGCGGAAGCGGGAGTGGCAGTGGTGCGGGGGGTGGTGGTCGGCCGCGGCGTCGTCATGGCCCCACCCTCCGGTGCGGGCCGGTGGTGCCGCGTCCGCCCGGCGGCGGGCTTGCGCCGGGCCCCTCCCCCGGCCGGGGGAGGGGCGTCTCAGCCCTACCGCAGCCCCGCCGCGGTCGCGGGTGGGTGGGTGGGTGGGTGGGTGGCCTCAGCGCAGCCGCGAGGAGGACAGGATCGACGCGAGGTGCGCCACCACCATCCCCCAGGTGATCACCGTGATCCCGGCGAGCGTCCACCGGGTGGCGTCCAGGTTGTGCAGTCCGGCGTCCACGGCGGCGGCCGCCAGCAGCACCAGCGAGGCCTCGATGCCGTTCGTCACCCGGTGGATCTTGAAGATCGAGGCGAGCCGGCGGGCCGTCGCGATGCCCTGGGAACGCGGCTGGGTGGACTCCTCGTCCGCCGGCGCCTGCCCGCTGCGCGCCCGGGCCACGTCCACCAGGTCCGTCGAGGCCTTGAGCAGGACGACGCCCAGCGCGGCCGCCAGGCCCGCCGACACCCACAGCTCCGAGCCGCCGCGCGCCGCCCGTACACCCGCGCCGATCATCAGCGCGGCGTCCGCCAGGTAGGCGCCCAGCCGGTCCACGTACACCCCGGCCATGCTGAACTGGCGCTTCCAGCGCGCCACTTCGCCGTCCACGCAGTCGAACAGCAGGAACAGCTGGAACAGCACCGCCGCGAGCACCGCGCCGGTCAGACCCGGGATCAGCAGGGCCGCGCCGCCGCCGACCCCGCACACCACCATCACCCAGGTCAGGGTGTTCGGCGAGACCGAGGTGCGCACCAGCTGACGGGTGGTCCGCAGCGAGAGCGCCCGCATGTAGAGCCGGCCCGCCCAGTGCTCACCGTTGCGGCTCTGCAACTTGGCCTGCGGCTGGCACACCTCGCGCAGCTCGGCGAGCGCCGGAGCAGCCACCATGACGACATCCCTCCACCTGTCCCGAAACGATCACCACAGGCTACGGCCTCCGGAGGGGGCGCCTGACCAGCCGGTACGCCCCCGGCGTCCGGGAAAACCGGTGGGCCGCCCGAACACCCCCGGGCTAGGCTTCGCGGGTTCACCGGAACCGGAGCCCCCGGGCCCGATCGCCCGTCCCCGCAAGCCCGTTGACGCCGTTCCGCGCGACGCCGCCCGGCGTGACGCGGTCCGGTGCGGGGCGCTCCGGCGCGGGGCGGAGCGGATGTGCCCCGGGGGCGGAACGAGGAGAGTCCAGCACCATGGTGACCACGGACACCGCCCCGCAGGGCCCCGCCCCGCAGAGCCCCGAGCCGCAGGGCCCCGAGCCGCAGAGCCCCGACCTGGCCCGGCTCCTGGCCGGCCACCGGCCGCAGGGCCCGGTCGAGACCGCCGACCACGCCAGGGCGACCGCCCTGGTCGACGCCGCCGCCGATGCCGCCGATGCCGCCGATGCCGCCGATGCCGCTGACGCCGCCGACGTCTGGGACCGCGGCACCCCGCTGCACTTCACCGCCTCCGCGCTGATCGTCCACCCGCCCACCCGCCGGGTGCTGCTGCGCTGGCACGTCCGCCAGCAGGCCTGGCTGCAGGTCGGCGGCCACGGCGACCCGGGGGAGACCCTCCCGCTGGACATCGCCCTGCGCGAGGGCCTGGAGGAGACCGGCCTCACCGACCTCACCCCCTGGCCCGACGCCACCCTCGTCCACCTCGCCGTGGTGCCCGTCCCGGCCTCGCCCGTCGAACCCGCCCACGAGCACGCCGACCTGCGCTTCCTGCTCGCCACCGACAGCCCGGACGACGCCCGCCCGGAGAACCCGGCCTCCCCGCTGGAGTGGCTGAGCATCGAGGAGGCCCGGCAGCGGACCACCGAGGAGAACTTCCGCGAGACCCTCGACCGCGCCGCCCGCCTGCTCGGCTGAACCACACCGCCCGGCCGACCGCGCCGCCCGCCCGGCTGAACCACACCGCCCTCACCCAAGGACCCCACCCCTGATGCACACCGACCAGATCCTCATCTTCGACGCCGACGACACCCTCTGGGAGAACAACGTCCTCTTCGAGCGCGTCATCGACGGCTTCCTGGACTGGGCCGCCGCCCCGGAGGGCCGCGACGACGCCCGGGCCCTGTTCGACCGGATCGAGGCCGCCAACGTGGCCACCCTCGGCTACGGCGCGACCGTCTTCCGGCAGAGCCTCGCCGACTGCCTGCGGCAGCTGAACGGCGACCGCACCCCCACCGCGGCCGAGCTCGCCCGGATCGACGAGCTGCTCACCCCGCTCACCCGGCGCGGCGGGGTCGAACTGATCGCCGGCGTCGCCGACACCCTCGCCACCCTGGCCGGCCGCCACCGGCTCCTCCTGCTCACCAAGGGCGACCAGGAGGAGCAGCAGGCCAAGGTGACGGCGTCCACGATCGACCACCACTTCGGCGGGATCCACATCGTGGCCGAGAAGTCCGTCGACACCTACCGGCAGCTCACCGCCGAGCTCGGCCTCGACCCGGACCGCACCTGGATGATCGGCAACTCGCCCAAGTCCGACATCGCCCCCGCCCGCCGGGCCGGCCTGCGCACCGTCTTCATCCCGCACGAGCACACCTGGGTGCTGGAGCACGAGGAGCTCGGCCCGGACGCGGCGACGCTGCAGCTCGCGACCTTCCCGGAGCTGCTGCGCCACTTCTGAGCGAACGCGCCGGCTCCAGACCTAGACCGCGAGCGCCGTCGCCGGGACCTGCCCCGTGCCCCGGTACAGCCAGGCCCGCTCGGAGGCCGACCACACGCTGGTGGTGAGCAGGTAGAGCGCGGCGGCCACCGGCACCAGCATCGCGAAGACCACCGACGCGAAGGACAGGTACGGCAGCAGCGCCGCCCCCGGCTGCGGGGTGGTCTGCGCGGCCGCCGCGCGCCGGGCCCGGCGGTAGTTGACGTACCCGACCGCCGCCAGCCCGGCGTACAGCAGGCCGAACACCGCGAACTGCCCGGCGCCCTGCGCGTTCCCGACGTGCAGGCCCAGCGGCACCCCGAACAGGGTGTGGTCCAGCAGGTCGTTCGGGGTGGTGAAGAGCCGGTACATCACCGAGAAGAACGGGATCTGCACCAGCATCGGCAGGCAGCCCGCGAACGGCGAGACCTGCTCCTCCCGGTACAGCTCCGCGAGCGCCTCGCGCGCCTTCTCCGGGTTCTTCCTGTGCTTCGCGTTCAGCGCGGCGACCTTCGGCGCCAGCTTCGAGCGGGCCTTCTCCCCGCGCGCCGCCGCCCGCGCCAGCGGGTGCAGGCAGAGCCGCACGGCGAGCACGAACAGGACGATCGCCAGTGCCGTCGGCAGGGCGTGGGCGAGCGTGGCGACCGCGGCGTGGGCGACGGTGACGGCCGGGTCGAGAACAGACAGAACGGACATGGTGAAGCGAGCCCTCCGGGGTCTCAGAACATGAGTGATCGGCGGAGGACGGCCGCGAAGAAGGTACGGGCAGCCGCGGAAACGCGGGCACCGTACGGGAGAACTGCGGGACTACGCGGCCGCCGGGGCCGCTCCCGGCGCCCTGGGGCGTCGCCTGCCCCGGGCGTCCGGATCACGCTGCGGAAGGAACGCCGTACGGAACGCCCGGCGCCGCAGCACCCCGCTGCGCACCGCGGCCGGGGCCCGTGCCCCCAACAACCGCGCCCCGGCGAGGGCCCCCGCGACCGCCCCGGCCACCAGGACCATCGCCGCCACGGCGGCGACGGACGCGAGCCCGCCGCCCTCGGTCACCAACTGCCCGGTCAACACCCGGAGCAGGCCCAGCACCATCGCGACGAACTCCACGGCGGGCCCCCCTCTCGATGTCTTCCCGGCTCCGGACGTTCAGCACGACGATCCTACGACCTCCCGGGTCCCCGCGGTACAGGGGATTTCCTCACGGAGCATCCACCGCGTGCACCCACACCCGCGTCGAGCCGTCCGCCTCCACCGTCAGCCAGACCGACTCCGCGAGGCGCTTGCCGTGACCGGGCAGCGGCCCGGCGACGACGGAACCGTGGCGCAACGCCCCCGCCGCCTTCGGGTCCGGCGCCCCGGCCTGACGGAACCCCTCCGACACGCCGGTCCCGAGGTCCGTCCCGGCGTCCGGACTCACCGGGATCCCGAGCCCGTCCAGGAACCCCCGCTCCTCTCCCGGCGGCAGCCGGAAGGACAGGAACGCCGAGTCGTCCTGGAACCCCTGCCGGTACGCCCACCGCAGCTCACCCGCCGACGCCGGCGGCCGCACCCGTGCGAACTCCGTGACCCGCTCCGCCGTCACCGTCATCCACGCTCCGGGCCGTCCACCGTCCGCCGCCGGATGCCGGTCCCACTCCCGCAACCAGTACAGGCCCCCCACCGCGCCCACCACCAGAACCAACGGGAGCAGGACACCCAGAAGGAGCGTCCGCCCTTGCCGTCGCCTCACCGTCCCCGCCTCACGGCCTCGCCCCCGCGTGGCCCCCCGGCCCCCTGGAGGTCGGTGCCGCTCACGGGACCGCCCTCCCCGTCGTCGAGCCGGACGGTGACCGGCCGGGTCCTGCCGACGATGTCGTACTCCTTGGCCAGCCCGGTCCGGTGCAGGCTCGCCATGTCGGCGTCCGTGACGTCCGTACCGGCGATCGGCGTGCTCTTGCCCGGGTCCCAGTTGTAACGGTCCCAGACGTTGACCTGGTACTGCAGGGAGACCCGGGGCTTCCCGTCCGGCCCCGGGACGGCCGTCACCACCCCGGACGTGAGGTACGGATGACTCCCGACCGCCAGGTACCAGTTGCGGTCACCGAATGTGCGGTGGGCGACCGGGCTCTCCACGGGGACGGAGACCGGAGCCCCTCCCGACTTCTCGAACGCGTCCAACGCGGCCTGCCGCCACTGGGCCGTGTTGGCGGCCAGTTGGACGCCCGCGTCCGCCTTGAAGCCGGCGTCGTCGCCGAGCATGCGGTCGACATCCACGGTGAGGGGCGTGCCGGTGCCGTCCAGGTAGTGCGCCATGTTGACGGAGGCATCCGGGTAGCCGACGAGTGAGCCGCCGGCGACGAGGGCGAGGGCCGTCGCCCGGACGTTCTGCTCGTGCAGGCCCGGCTCCCGGACCTTCCACGGCCCGGCTCCTTCGTCCGCTCTCGACCACTCGTAGTCGGTCGGGCCCAGGATCCCCGCCCCGACCAGCTTCGGTGAGTCGGAGGCGAGCAGCCCGGCCCGTACGGCGGGGTCGAGGGCTGCCCACCAGGCTTTCAGGTCGTCGGGGTTGCTCGGCATGCCCGCAGCCGCCTCCAGGTCCCTCCGGGCGTTGCGGAGCCCGTCGGGATGCGTCGCCGGGTCGACCTCCTCCGGGTTGAGCGCGCGCAGGGCGGCGGCCACGGCACCGTCGGCCTCGGTGGCCGCCGCCACGGCCGCAGTCATGACCTGCACGTACTGCTGGACTTCGTCCCACTTCCGCTTCTGGTACGCCACCGTCTCGGGGTCGTTCCGCTCCTCGCGGGAGAGTCCGGGCAGCGTGACCGAGCCGTCGGCGGCCACGGTCGCGCCCAGGGCCTCCGCGTCGCCGATCGCGCGGAGCAGCTTCCTCCTGGCTTCGGCGAAGGCCTTGCCGGCGCGGTGCAGAGCTGCGGAGACAGCCAGGGCCTCGAAGTGGAAGGCCGCCAACTCGTCGGCCAGGAAACCGACTTCCCGGGTCGCTTCGTCGGCCGCCGCGCCGGTCCAGGGCCGGCTGCCGGACGGTTGGGCGTAGGGCCCGCCGCTCCCACCCGTCAGCGGGTGCAGGACTCCCGACCGGACCTGGCCGGCAAGGTGCTCCAGATGACCGGAGGGGCCGGTCCAGATGTCGCCCGCGTGGTCGAGCGACTCGAAGGACGTCGAGCGGAGCTGGGCGAAGGACACCATGGTTCACGGCCCCTTGAAGGCGGTGGCGGCGGAGGCGTCGGTGGCGTGGTAGCTGCGTGCCGTGGTGTCCAGGCGGTCGGCCGTCAGGCCAAGCCGGTTGTCGAGGCTGGTCCAGCGGGCCTTCCACCAGGTGAGCGCCTGGGACAGGGCGGGCCCGCTGGCCCACCCCTCGGCCAGGGCCTGGACGGCCGCCACCGTGTCCGGTTCGACGCGGGTGACGGAGGACTTGAGCTCGCCACGCAGCCGCCGGGCTTCGCCGGCGGTCTGCTGGAGCACACCCGGCTGCACGAGGACGGGGGCGCCCGCGCCGACGGCGCCCGCCCACGGACCGGTGGGGCGGGGCAGGACGGTCGCCGGTGGAGCGTCCTGGCCGTAGAGCCAGGGGTTCTGGTCCTTCTCATCGGTGCCGGTCATGGCGAGGAGCCCCCCTCTGCGTGCTCGATCGGTGTTCGAACGTAGCCGATCGACCGGGGCGGCGAGGCGTGAATCCGTGAACGCGCGGGGTGTAGCCGTCGGTGCTACGCGGGGCTACCTTGGATGACATGAGGACGATTACCCAGCGGGAGTTCCGGAACAACTCCGCCGCGGTGATGGACGCGGTGGAGGCCGGTGAGACCTTCCACATCACCAGGAACGGGGTCGAGGTCGCGGAGCTGCGGCCGGTGTCCGGGCGGCGGCGGCTCACGGCGGAGGAGCTGGTGGCGCGGCACGTGAAGTTGCCGCGGGTGGACTACCAGGAGATGCGCAAGGAGGCCGAGGAGTACTTCGGGCCCGAGGAGCTCGTCGGGGACGAGGGCGACGACCCGTTCGAGCGGCGGCGTGGCTGAGCGCCGGAGGGCGTCCCGGCGGCGGCCCGCCGGGGTGCTCGACACCTGTGTGTACATCGACCTGGCGCTGATCAACCCCGGAGACCTGCCCGCTGTGCCGGAGCTGACCGCGATCACCTTCGCCGAACTCCAGCAGGGCGTCTCGATGGCCCGCGACCCGATCAGCCGGGCGGCCCGGCTGGAGGTGCTCGGCGCGGCGATGGCCGACTTCGACCCGCTGCCCTTCGACGCGGCCGCCGCCGCCCGCTACGGGACCCTCGTCACCCTGACCATCGCCGCCGGACGGCAGCCGCGCCCGCGCCGGATCGACCTGATGATCGCCGCCGTCGCCTCCGCCCACGGGCTGCCGCTGTACACCCGCAACGTGGCGGACTTCCGGGGGCTGGGCTCGGCGGTGGAGGTCATCGGGGTGTGAGGGCGCGCCCGCCGCCGCCGGGAGGTGGTCAACCCAGCCGGATCGTGCGGCCGGTGGCTGCGGAGGTGCGGGCGGCCTCCAGGACGGTGAGGGTGGCCACCGCGTCGCGCGGGTCGACCGGGGGCGGGGTGCCGGGGGTGGCCAGGGCGGCGGCGATGCCGGCGTAGAAGGCGGGGTAGTCGCCCGGGTCGGTGGGCAGGGAGATCAGGGACCCGTCGCTGCCCAGGGTGCCGTGGTGCTCGGGCAGGTCGGCGCCCCACGGGTGGGTGCCGTCCGGGCGGCGGCCCGACCGCAGGTCGGCCTCCTGCGGGTCCATGCCGTGCTTGACGTACCCGGCGGTGTCGCCGAGCACCCGCAGCCGGGGGCCGATCAGCGGGGTGATGGCGCTGGTCCACAGGTGCGAGCGGGTGCCGCAGGCGTGGGTCAGGGCGACGAAGGCGTCGTCGTCCACCACCGCGCCGTCCCGCCGCACGTCGATCTCCGCGTAGACCGTCTCGACCGGCCCGAACAGGGTGAGCGCCTGGTCGACCAGGTGACTGCCCAGGTCGTACAGGGTGCCGCCGACCTCGGCCGGGTCGGCGAGTTCGCGCCAGCCCGGCTTGGGCTTCGGGCGGAACCGCTCGAACCGGGACTCGAAGCGGTGCACCCGGCCGAGCGCGCCGCCGCGCACCAGCCGGCTCGCGGTGAGGAAGTCGCCGTCCCAGCGCCGGTTCTGGAACACCGACAGCAGGACGCCCCGCTCCTCGGCCAGCCGGCACAGCTCCAGCGCCTCCGCGGCGGTGCCGGCCAGCGGCTTGTCCACCACGGTGGCCAGGCCGGCCCGCAGGGCGGCACGGGCCAGCGGGGCGTGGGTGCGGTTGGGCGAGGCGACGACCACCAGGTCCAGCGCGTCCGGGTCGGCGAGCAGCTGCTCGGGGGTGTCGACGGCGCGGGCGTCCGGGTGCTCGCGGCGCAGCTGCTCGCGGCGCTCCGGGTTGGCGGTGACCACGGCGTCCAGCCGCAGCCCGGGCGTGGTGGCGATGAGCGGGGCGTGGAAGGCGGAGCCGGCCAGGCCGTAGCCGATCAGGCCGACGCGGAGGGGGCGGGGGGCGGTCAGCGGGTTCATACGGCCCACTCAATCACGGGGTGCCCCTTTGCTCCCGGTTTCCCGTTGCCTCGCTCTCGGCCCGGGGGCCGGGGTGTCCGGCGGCTGTCGCGTCCGGCGGCCGTCGCGTCCCGTTGGACGGGACGTTCTGTCCCCGGCCATCCGTGCGGATTAGGCTGTGGCGCGTCAGGGCCCCACCGCAAGACTTGCAACATTCCGGGAGACACGCACGTGGCAGACCGCAAGCCCATCGAGTCCTGGCTGACCGACATGGACGGTGTCCTCATCCACGAGGGCACGCCGATCCCCGGGGCGGAGGAGTTCCTCCGCCGGCTGCGGGAGTCCGGCAAGCCCTTCCTCGTCCTCACCAACAACTCCATCTACACCCCGCGCGACCTGAGCGCCCGGCTGGCCGGGATGGGCCTGGAGGTGCCGGAGGAGTGCATCTGGACCTCGGCCCTGGCCACCGCCAAGTTCCTCAAGAGCCAGCGCCCGAACGGCACCGCGTACGTGATCGGCGAGGCCGGCCTCACCACGGCGCTGTACCAGGCCGGGTACGTGCTGACCGACAACAACCCGGACTACGTCGTGCTCGGCGAGACCCGGACCTACTCCTTCGAGGCGCTCACCAAGGCGATCCGCCTGATCAACGCGGGCGCCCGGTTCATCTGCACCAACCCGGACGAGACCGGCCCCTCCACCGAGGGCGTGCTGCCGGCCACCGGCTCGGTCGCGGCCCTGATCACCAAGGCCACCGGTGTGGACCCGTACTTCGTCGGCAAGCCCAACCCGCTGATGATGCGCGAGGCGCTGAACACCGCCGGCGCCCACTCGGAGACCGCCGTGATGATCGGCGACCGGATGGACACCGACATCGTCGCGGGCATGGAGGCCGGCATGGAGACCATCCTGGTGCTCACCGGCCTGACCTCCGCCGGCGACGTGGAGCGCTTCCCGTACCGGCCGACCCGGGTGGTCACGTCGATCGCGGACCTGGTCGAGCTGGTCTAACCTCTGCGGTGCAGTCGCGAGCCCCGCCCCGGCCGAGCGCCGGGGCGGGGCTCGTTCCGTACGCGTGGGGAGGACCGGGCGGATGAGTACGGCGGGGGAAACGACGGCTGGGGGCACGGCCGGGGAGTTCGAGGCCGGGGAGGAGTCGGAGAAGCGGGTCACCTGGGCGGAGCTGTACTTCGACCTGGTGTTCGTCTTCGCGATCACCCAGGTCTCCGGGCTGCTGCACCACCAGCACGACCTGACGGGCCTGGTCCGCGCCCTGGTGGTGTTCGTGCCGGTGTACTGGTGCTGGGTCGGCACCACCGTGCAGGCCAACATCCGCGACGTGGACAACCCGCGCGACCGCCTGGGCATCCTGCTGGTCGGACTGGCCGGCCTGTTCATGGCGCTCGCCGTCCCGGGCGCGTACGGCGGCCGGGGCGTGCTGCTGGGCGCCGCGTACTGGCTGGCCCGGGTGGTGCTGCTGCTCCTGCTGGTGCGCGTCCCGGGGGTGTGGCGCGGTCCGTACGGGGCGGGCGTGCTGGTCAGCGGACCGCTGCTGCTGGCCGGCGGGCTGCTGCCGGACGGGCCGCGGCTGGTGCTGTGGGCGGCGGCCGCGCTCTGCGACCTGGCCGCACCGCTGGTGTTCCGGCGGCGGCTCGCCAAGGTGGCCTACCACCCGTCGCACATGCCGGAGCGGTTCGCGCTGTTCCTGCTGGTGGCGCTCGGCGAATCGGTGGTCGGGATCGGCGGCTCGGCCGCCGCGGCCCGGCTGGACGCGGCCGAACTGGCCGCCGTGGCAGCCGCGTTCACCATCTCGGCCGGGCTGTGGTGGCAGTACTTCGTGTTCGCGGCGGACGCGATGCGGCACGCCGTGGAGGTCGCCGACTCCCGGCGGGACGTGATCCGGCGGGTCTTCCAGTACGGGCACCTGGCCCTGGCGGCCGGGGTGATCGGGGTCGCGGTCGGCTTCGAGGAAACGGTCGCGGACCCGTGGCGGGCGCTCGGCGCCGGACCGGTGGGGCTGCTCTACGGCGGCTGCGGGCTGTACCTGCTGACCTTCGGGTACACCCGCTGGATGATGTTCCGGCTGGTCTCGACCACCCGGATCGTCGCGGCGGTGGTGGTGCTGGGACTGCTGCCCGCGATGGTGCGGCTGCCGGCCCTGGTGGTGCTGGTGGTGCTGGCCGTGCTGCTGGTGGCGCTCAACGGGGTGGAGCACGTGCGGGTGGGGCGGGCGGCCTCGGGCGGCCTCGGGCGGCGCCGCGGCCCCGGTCTCCCCCTCGGCCCCGGTCTCCCCCTCGGGTTCGGCCCCTGCGTCGGATTCGGCCGCTGCGACGGTGTCCGCCCCGGCGCCCGTGGAGTGAGTTGTCGGTGGGGCTGTGTAGCGTTCGGGGTGTAAGAGGGCGGGCGGCGCAGCAGCCGCGGTGTGGGAGGTAGATGTCGTGACGGACACGGTCGAGGCGGGCGTGGTCGAGGCCGGCGAGGGCGGCGGGCTGGAGCTGCCCGAGTCCTGGCGCGCGGTGCTCGGTGCCGAGACGGAGAAGCCGTACTTCGCGGAGCTGGCGGCCTTCGTGGCGGCCCAGCGCGCGGAGCACGAGGTGTTCCCGCCGAGCGGCCAGGAGTTCGCCGCGCTGCAGGCCACTCCGTACGAGAAGGTCCGGGTGCTGGTCCTCGGCCAGGACCCGTACCACGACAACGGCCAGGCCCACGGCATGAGCTTCTCGGTGCTGCCCGGGACGAAGACGCCGCCCTCGCTGCGCAACATCTTCAAGGAGCTGGACGCCGACCTCGGCATCCCGGCCCCCGACAACGGCTACCTGATGCACTGGGCCGAGCAGGGCGTGCTGCTGCTCAACGCGGTGCTCACGGTCCGCGCCCACGAGGCCAACTCGCACAAGGCGAAGGGCTGGGAGAAGTTCACCGACGCGGTGATCAAGGCGGTGAGCGAGCGCGAGGAGCCGGTGGTCTTCGTGCTGTGGGGCAACTACGCCAAGAAGAAGCTGCCGCTGATCGACACCGAGAAGCACGTGGTGGTCCAGGGCGCGCACCCGTCCCCGCTGTCCGCCAAGCTGTTCTTCGGCAGCCGCCCGTTCTCGCAGATCGACTCGGCGCTGGACGGCTTCGGCGGCGAGCCGATCGACTGGCGGGTGCCGGACCTCAAGCAGGGCTGACGCGCGATCGTGCCGTAGGTGGCCGTGGCTGGGCGGGGTTCGGATTCCCGTCCGCCCACGGCCACTTGTCGTTCACCGGTGGCGGCCGTCGGCCGGGGGCGGGTGTGCTTAGCTGGTGCCGACCGGTCGCCGGACCGGTCCGACGGGGGTGGGAGTCGGCTCGGAGGGGCGGTACGTGCGCGGGGTGGGACGGGTAGGAACGATGCGGTGGGTCGGGCTGGCGGCGGGTCTGGCGTTGCTGACGGTCGCCGGGTGCGGTAGCGGGGGCGGCGGCGGGGTGAACGGACCCGGAGCCTCCGCAGCATCCGGAGCGCCCGGGGCCCCCGGAGGCTCCGCCGCGACTCCGGCGGCCGGCGCCACGGGCCTCAACCAGCTTCCCGGGCAGGCCTTCTACGTCTCCGACCGCACCAACGCCGCCCAGCAGGTCACGGCGCTGCGCGGCCAGGGCCGTGCGGCCGAGGCCGACACCCTGCTGCGGATCGCCGCCCAGCCCTCCTCCCAGTGGCTCGGTGAACAGAGCGCCCGGGAGATCGCCGACCAGGTGAGCCGCCGGGCCACCGAGGCGGGCCGGACGGCCGTCTTCGTCGCGTACGACATCCCGCACCGGGACTGCGGTCAGTACTCGGCCGGCGGCGCCGCCGACGCCGCCGCGTACCGCTCCTGGATCACCGGCGTCGCCGGGGCCCTCGGCGACCGCAAGGCCTGGGTGGTGCTGGAGCCGGACGCCGTCGCCCACACCCTGGACACCTGCGGGATCAAGGGCGACCTGGCCGCCGAGCGGTACGGCCTGCTGGCCTTCGCCGTGCAGGAGTTGAAGAAGCGTCCGAACGTCCGGGTCTACCTGGACGCGGGCAACCCGGGCTGGGCCCAGGACCCGGACGAGATGGCCGCGGCGCTGCGCAAGTCCGGCATCGCGGCGGCGGACGGCTTCGCCGTCAACGTCGCCAACTTCTACCCGACCGACCGGAACGCGGACTACGGCAACCGGCTCTCCGCCGCCCTCGGCGGCAAGCACTTCGTCATCGACACCAGCCGCAGCGGCAACGGCTCGGCGGGCGCCGAGTCCTGGTGCAACCCGCCCGGCCGGGCCCTCGGCGAGGCGCCGACCACCGAGACCGGGCGGCCCGGGGTCGACGCCTACCTGTGGATCAAGAACCCGGGGGAGTCGGACGGCGAGTGCGGCCGCGGCGAGCCCCGGGCGGGCGAGTTCTGGCTGCCGTACGCGCTCGGGCTGGCGCAGGCGGCGCGCTGAGCGGAGCCGCGCGCGGCCCGGCGCAAGCCCGGCTCGGCCCGGCGCAAGTCTGGCGAGGCCCGGCCCGGGGGCGTCCGCTCAGCCGCTGACCTGGACCCAGCGGGCGACCGACGGAGTGCCGGCCGCGTCCGTCAGGAACAGCATGTACCAGCCGGGCGGCAGCAGGTTCGGGTTGCCCGGGAGGGTGAGCGAGAGCCCGTCGGCGGTGCGCCCGGTGATGTCCAGGGCGACCGAGCGCTGCTCGACGTCGGTCACGTGGGTCACCGAACTGGGCCGGATCAGCTTGGCGGTGGTCACCGCGTCCGGCCGGGCGGTGCCGATCCGGACGGTGCCGCCGAGCTTCGCCGCCGCGGGCGCGGCCGTCACCTCGGGGCGGTCGCCGTGGTACAGGTACGGCGGGGTGTAGATCTCGATGCGCTGCTCGAAGCCGCCGGGCTGGGTCTCGGCCTTGTCGGCGAACAGCGGGTTGGAGCCCAGGACGGCGACCCGGCCGTCCGGCAGCAGCAGCGCCTCGGAGTGGTAGTCGCGGCCGACGGTGGGCTCGGCGGCGGTGCTGAACGTCCGGGAATCCGGGTGGTACACCTGGGCCTTGAGCAGGTCGCTGTCGCCCCGGCCGCGGTAGCCGCTGGAGCCGCCGGTGGTGAACACGGTGTCGTCCGGGAGCACCACGCTGTTGAGGTAGCGGGTCCCGCCGGCCGGCAGGTCGGGGCCCGGGACGAAGGCGGGCTCGGGCGCGGACAGGTCGACGATGTCCGTGCGGGCCGTGGACAGCGGGGACTCGCCCACCCCGCCGCCGCCCAGCACCATGACCTTCTGGGCCTGTGCGGGCGGCAGCAGCACCGAGGCGGAGGTCTCGGTCAGGTTCGGGTCGCGCAGCCCGGGGACGGGCCGGAAGCCGTTGGTCGACAGGTCCCAGAGGCCCGGCTCGCGGCCCTTGTCGGCGGGGCCGTAGCCCGCGTTGGAACCGGAGTAGAAGAGCTTGCCGCTCGCCGTCAGGAAGATCGACGGGTAGGTCGGGAAGTAGCGGTCGGGGGCCTTCGCCCAGGTCCTGGACTTCGGGTCGTAGACCTCGTTGTCGTTGCCGTTGAGGATCAGCCCGGTGTCGTCCAGGCCGGAGACGGTGACCACCCGGCCGTCGCCCAGCCCGGTGAGGGTCGGGTACCAGCGGGCGTGCGCCATGTCGGTGACCTGCTCGTAGAGCTCGGTGTCCGGGTTGAACTCGAAGGCGGAGCGGATGCCCTGGTAGTCCTGCTTGTCCAGGGTCAGCTTCTCGCTCTGCCCGTACAGGTTGTGGGCGTCGACGCCGGTCAGCCCCTTGATCCGGTACTGGGCGGGGGAGTCGCTCACGTAGTCCCGGCCCTCGCCGACCGCCTCGACGAACACGTGCTGCTCGCCGGCCGTGACGACGGTCTGCTTCCCGGCGCCGGTCTTGGTCGCGGCGGGGACGGTCACCTGGACGGTGCTGGCGTACTCCCGGCCGTTCGGGGCGACGAACACGGTGCCCTTGGGGAAGGTGCGGTCGCGCTCCGGGCTCTCGTTGCGCACCCGCATCACGCCGGCCGCCTTCTTCACCGCGCCGTCCAGCTTCTCGTACCGCTGGGTGCCGCCGGCCACCAGCACCCGGCCGTCCGGGAGGGAGGCGTGGCCGCCGCAGAACATGTCGGCGGGGGTGGGTATCAGCTTGTAGCTGTTCTTCGCCGGATCCCAGAGCAGGCTCTTGAAGGTGCCCGCGTTGAACTGCTTCTCGTCGTTGCCGGAACCGGCCACGATCAGCACCTTGCCGGTGCGCAGCAGGGTGGCGTGGACGGCGTTGACCCGGAACGCGGCGGGCAGCGACAGGGTCTGCCAGTGGCCGTA
Organism: Kitasatospora sp. NPDC059827; assembly: GCF_042731675.1. Lineage (NCBI taxonomy): Bacteria > Bacillati > Actinomycetota > Actinomycetes > Kitasatosporales > Streptomycetaceae > Kitasatospora > Kitasatospora sp. NPDC059827. Next base: position 142,984 of record NZ_JBHWIV010000012.1, read on the forward strand.
CTGCGCCTTGTACTCGGGGCGGTTGATCACGTACTGGTGGTACTGGTCGCCGGCGAAGCCGAGGACGGCCGGGGCGTTCATCCCGGCGACGGTCAGCGCGACGGTGCTGCCGAGGGCGAAGCGCTTGGTGCGGCCGGTCTTGTGGATCTTCACGGTGGTGGTCCCCTCGGGAGGCGGGCGGGACTGGGGCGGGGCGGCTCAGCGGGTGGGTGTGCTGCTCTCGGCGCTCTCGACGCTCTCGACGTGGTCGGCCCTCTCGACGTGGTCGACGCTCTCGACGTGGTCGGGCGCCGGGTCGTCGGGCCGGACGAGGCGGAGCGTGACCGTCGGGGCATCGGGCGCGGGCGGGCGGAGGGTGAGGGTCGGGCTGTCGAGCGCGTCGGGCCGGGGTGGAGCCGGTGTCGCTGCCCCTGCTGCCCCTGCCGCTGCCGCTGCCGCTGCCGGTCCGGTGCGGCCGAGGGCGTGGCGCGGGCGGCGCTTCTCCAGCAGGACCTTGGGGGTCGCCGTCGGGTCGCCGGTCACGGTCAGGGTGGCAGTGGGCCGGGTGCGCAGCCGGCGGACGGCGTCGCCCGCCGAGATCAGCAGCGGCAGCACGGTCAGGCCCAGGGCGATGCAGGCCCAGGTGCGCATCGCCACGTGGTCGTAGCCGGTGTGGAAGGACGCGGCGACGGCGCCGCCGAACACCACCGCCCAGAACAGGTGATAGCGGAAGGTGCCGAGCCGGTCGGCGCTGGCCTCCCGGCCCTTGGGCGTCACCACGAAGCCGCCGCGGCGGCGCACCAGCGTCTGGAGCAGCGAGGCCGCGTACACCGGGCCGCAGAGCGCCGACATCACCATGCCGGCGACCCCGGAGGAGCCGGCCGGCTCGTGCGGGCTCACGTTGTGCTTGCGGTTCCAGGTGTAGAGCAGGAGTTGGAGCGCGGCGGCGTCGCTGTAGAGCATCATCCAGAGCTCCGAGGAGACGTGCACGCCGGAGGCGCCGAAGCCCAGGTAGAGCACGCTGGACACCCCGCCGAGCAGCCAGGTGAGCGCCGCCATCGGGTAGAAGCCCACCATCAGCGTGTAGTTGAGCAGCCGGCCGGGCGACAGCCGCCAGAGCACCCGCCAGTACTGGGTGAGCAGGGTCTCGTAGGTGCCGCGGCTCCAGCGCAGTTGCTGGGAGAAGAAGTCGGTCCAGGAGGACGGGCCCTCGCCGACGGCGAGGACGTCCGGGGTGTACACGGACTTCCAGTTCTCCCCGGTCTCCGGGTTCCGGTTGCGGTGGAACTCCAGACCGGTCGCCATGTCCTCCGTGACGGAGTCGTACAACCCGCCGATCGACCGGAGCGCGTGGATTCGGACGGCGTTGTTGGTGCCGACGAACATCGGTGCGCCGTAACGGTTTCCGGCGCGCTGGATGAGTGCGTGGAAGAGGTACTGCTGGCTCTCGGAGAATTTGGTGACGGCCGAACCCGAGCTGCGGTAGTTCCCGTACACCTGAGGTCCGACCACGAATGCCACGTCCGGATCACGGAAGTAGCCGAGCATGCGCTCGCAGAAGTCGGGCAGCGGCACGTGGTCGGTGTCGACGGACACCCAGAAGTCGTAGTCGTCGCCGTGGGCCTGGAGCCAGGCGTTGTAGTTGCCGTGCTTCGACCGGGCGCGGAACCGCCCCTTCGGCCGGTTCCAGTGCGGCCGGCCGGAACGGGTGAAGTGGCGCACGCCCAGCTCGGTGCAGAGGGCGCGCATGGCAGGATCGTTTCCCTCGTCCAACAGCCAGACGTCGTAAGGTCCTTCGTGCCGGACGCCGCGCGCCGCCACCAGCGTGGCCCGCACCATCTCCGGCGGCTCCTTGCCCGGCACGCAGGTGGTGAGGAACGCGACCCGGGTGCCGGACTCCGGCGTCACCGGTATCGGGTCCCGGGCCACCAGGGTGGCGTGGGTGTTGGACACCACGTTGACCAGCCGGAACAGCTCGACCACCGCGATGATGCCGATCATCACCTTGTCCCCGAGCAGCACCAGGACATTGGTCTCGTCGGGCCGTTCCGGCCAGTGCTCCGGCAGCAGCAGCCAGACCAGCAGGACCACCTCCACCAGCGGGGCCGCCACCAGCAGCAGGGCGGCCCGTAACCGGTGCGGATCGTGCCGCAGCAGACTCCGGTACTGGACCCGGTACGGGGTGCTCGGCTGCGCGCCCTCGTCCGCACCCGGCTGCGCGGCTGCGGACGCCCGCGCACCGGCCGGCTCCGGCCGGTACACGCCGCCACCGAGCTCCCGGTCCTCGTCCGGATCGACGGCCGGGCCCGCCAGACGGCTGAAATGGCCGTAGTCGTACGGCGCTTCGGGCACCGGCTCGGTGCGCAGCGCGGCCTCGTCGAGCTGCCCCGCGCCCCGGCGGCGGCTTCGGCCCGATCGGTCCTCGCGGGCCGTTCCGGCGCCCCTCCGTCGCGTGGACGGGTCGGTCATGACGTGCTCCCCCCGGAGTTCTGCGGCTTGCTGTGCTCGGCGGCGCTCGCCTCGCCCCGGAGCCGCCCGGGCAGAACGCGATACCGGGAATCCCGTACCGGGAACCCGATACGTGGAGTGTGTGCGACCGGATCGGTTGCGGGCCGGCACGACGGCTTCGAATGCGGGATCCCGGCGCACCGTCCAGCTTCCCCACCGGGCGTGATGGGATCCGTGGCTTGCTCAACTCTCCTGGAGCGTAACGCCGATCGCAACAGTTCCACACGACGATCGCCGCTCAGGCGTCAAGATGCCACGATTCCCGGCCACGGTGGCTCGCGATGGTGCTAATGCGGGGGAATTCGGCACGACGGTGAGTGGACGGTGCCACAGCGGGTATGCGAACGGCCGGACCATCGAGGGGAGTTGTCGCCCCAGGTGCGGTCCGCCCGGGTGCGGAGACCGGGCTGGGCCACCCGGGGGACGGCGGCGGGCCCGCGGTGTGTCGACCGGAGCCACAGCAGGGTGCGTCGCTGCGTCGCCCGGCCACATGTCGCCGGTCCCACCGCACACCTACGGTTCCGACATCCACCCAGCGGGCGCCCGGCCCGCCCCACCGGAGGTACTCCCGCGTGAGCCAGTTCCCCTTGAAACCCGAGGAGTCGACCGTCCCCGTCCCCGGCGGGGACCTCGCCGTCCTGCGGTGGCCCGCCGACCGGCCGGGGGCCCCGACGGTCGTGGCGGTGCACGGGATCACCGCCAACGGCCTCGCCTGGTACGAGGTCGCCCGCCGGCTCGCCGGGCGGGTCACCCTGCTCGCGCCCGACCTGCGGGGGCGCGGCGCCAGCCGGTCGGTCGCCGGACCGTACGGACTGGCCCGGCACGCCGACGACGTGGCCGCGCTGATTACCGGCCTCGGTGCCGGACCCGTCACGGTGGTCGGCCACTCGATGGGCGCCTGGGTCACCGCCCTGGCCGCCGTCCGGCACCCCGGACTCGTCCGCCGGGTCCTGCTGGTGGACGGTGCGCTGAGCTTCCCGCTCCCCGAGGGCGTCCGCGAGGAGGACGCCCTGGCCGGGGTGCTCGGCCCCGCGTTGGCCCGGCTGTCGATGACCTTCCCGGACCGCGCCGCCTACCGGGAGTTCTGGCAGCGCCACCCGGCCTTCGGCGGCGGCTGGTCCGACGGCGTCGACGCCTACACCCAGCGCGACCTGGTCGGCGCCGAGCCCGAACTGCGCTCCTCCTGCGTCCTGGAGGCCGTACAGACCGACGGCGCCCAGGTCCTGCTGGACGGTGAGGCGGCCGGGGCCGTGCACCGGCTGTCCTGCCCGGCCGAACTGCTCTGGGCGGAACGCGGCCTGCTCGACGAGCCGCAGGGCCTCTACGACCGGCAGCGGATCGGACTGTCCGGGCTGGACCGGGAGCGGGTGCCGGCCTCGCCCGTGCCGGACACCAACCACTACTCGATCCTCTGGGGCGAGGCCGGGGCCGAGCTCATCGCCCGCAAGCTGCTCGCGGACGTCCCCGCGGCCGGCTAGGTCCGTCCCGTCCCGGCCCGGCCCGTCAGCCCGCCGCGCCGAGGAAGCTCTCCCAGCCGCCGGACGGCGCCTGGCCGACGTTGAGGGTGCGCAGCTTGCGCAGGGTCGACTGGTCCTGCACCTCCAGCCATTCGACCAGCTGCTTGAAGGAGACCAGGCGGACGTCGGGCTTGCCCGCGATCGACTTGAGGGCCTCCTCGACGGCGTCCATGTAGATGCCGCCGTTCCACTGCTCGAAGTGGTTGCCGACGAAGAACGGCGCGCGGTTGCTGTTGTAGGCGCGGTCGAACCCGGCCAGGTAGGAGTTGGTCGCCTGGGTGCGCCAGTCGTTGTACTTGGACGGGTCGCCCTTGGTGCTGCCGCTGGACTGGTTGGCCAGGATGTTGTAGTCCATCGACAGGACCTGGAAGGTGTGTCCGGGGAAGGGTATGGACTGGAGCGGGAAGTCCCAGATCTTGCCGTCCTGCACCTTCTGCGGCCATATCTGGAGCCCGCCGGAGGAGCTCGCGTCGTACTTCCAGCCCAGCTTCGCGATGGTCGGCAGCAGCGCCTTCTGGCCCTCCAGGCACGGGGTGCGGCCGCCGATGAGCTCCTTCTTGTAGTCGAAGGGCAGCGGGTCGACGTCGGTGAAGCCGGTGTTGGTCCGCCACTGGGTGACGAAGGAGACCGCCTGGTCGATCTCGCTCTGCCAGTCGTCCGGGGTCCACATGTTGACCCCGTTCTTGTCCGGGCGGCTGGAGCAGAAGTGCCCGTTGAAGTGGGTGCCTATCTCGTGCCCGGCGAGCCAGGCCTGGCTGATCAGCTTGAGGGTGCTCTTGACCGCGCCGTCCGACAGGTACGGGATGTCGGAGGCGCCGACCGCGTGCTTCGGCGGGTGGTACAGCTGCGACTTGCCCTTGGGCAGGGCGTAGATGCCGGAGAGGAAGAAGGTCATGGTGGCCTTGTACTGCTCCGCCAGCTTGAGGAAGCGGGGGAACTGGCCGTCGTCGGTGCCGCCCGCGCCGTCCCAGGAGAAGACCACGAACTGCGGCGGGTGCTCGCCCGGCTTGAGCTTCTCGGGCTTGGGCTGGTTCGGCTGCGGCCCGGTGTCCGCGTTGGACCCGTCGCCGATCGGGGCGCCCTTGGGCACCACCGCCTGGGTCGGGTCGGTGGTGCCGCTCTGGCCGGCGTTGGCGTTGCCGCCGGAGGAAGGTGAGCTGGAGTTCTGCCCCGAACCGGATCCGCCGCTGGAACAGGCCGAGACCGCGCCGAGGGCCGCGGTCGCGGCGGTCGCACTGAGCACCGTCCTGCGCGAGATGCTGGTCATGGTCTCCCCTGGGTGCCGATCGGCCGGTGGTGAGGGCGGTCCGGGCCGCACCGGTCAAATCGGGCAATTGATGAATATTCCGCCGTTAGCATGTCATGTCGCCGCAGCGGCTTCCAAGGTCGCCGGGCTCCGACGACAGTGAACACGCCGGGGGCGCCCGGCCGGGCTGCAGGAATTCGTCGTCTGTTGCGGTCCTGTGACGCTTCGCATCGCGTGCCGTCAGGGGAGTACGGTACCGCCGCTCGGCCGACACCGGTCAGAGTTCGTCAGCGCTCGTTGGGGGGCTTCGCCCGGAAGGGACAATTGTGCTCCTGGCAGTCCCCGTGGCCCGGCCTGGCCCGGCGCATCCGTACCTCGTCGGACGCCACCGGTCGTTCCGGGGACGGCTCAGAGCACGGCCAGCCGCCGGTGGCGGCGCACTACCCGCGCGATCGCGGTGCTCACGGCGGTGGCCGCCGCGCAGGAGACCGCCAGGCTCAGCCAGGCGGTGTTGAACCAGTGGCTGTTCAGCCAGCCCAGCGTCACGATGTACGCGGCCCAGACCAGCGCCGCCAGTGCCGACCAGTGCAGGAAGCGGTGCGGATGGGCGGGGGAGTGGCCGATGGCCAGGTCCAGGACGGTCCGCCCGGCCGGCACGAACCGTGCGACCACCACCATCGCGGCCGCCCCGGCGTGCGGACGTTCGAGCAGCGACTGTTGGACCCTGGTCACGCTGGCCGCCAGTTTCGGGCGCCGGGCGAGCCGGCGCTGCAGCAGCGGGGCCCCGCGCCGGGCCAGGTGGAGCAGGAGGACGTCCCCCAGGAAGGAGGCCACCGCCACGCCCAGGCCGAGCAGCACCGGGGCGCCGTTGATCTGAGCCGTCTTGAGCACGGCCAGGATGACCAGCGTGCCGCTCGGGATGAAGGGGAGCAGCGCGTCGCCGAGTACGGCGAAGAGCGCAAGGGCGCAGATCCACGAGGATCCGATCGCCGCCACGAAGTTCAAGGCCTTACTCCCTCCACGCCGCCCTGGTGGAGCAGGTGGCTCTGGGGCCAACGCTAGCGCCTCGACTTTTCATGCCATGAAGCACCCCGGTGCGCCGGAGGTCACAGTGGACGGCCACGGCCTGCGGATCCGGCCCCGGAGAACGGCCCCCGACGTGCTCGAATCTCATTCGAATCTCATCCGGGCCGTCCCTGAACCGCCCTCGGACCACGCCGACGTCCGACGGTCGGTACGGGAACAGCGAGCCCCCGGCCGTGGTTGACGCCGGTCGGCAGCGACCGCCGGGCCGTCCCGGACCCGCGATCGCCGATGACGCCCGGCTCGGAACAGAGCCGGACCACGACAGCCAGGAGGCGGACGGCATGACCACCGAGGACCAGCAGGAGCACGGAACCGGGCCCGCGGCCGGCGAGGCGATCCGGGGCACCGCCCGCGGCACGGCTCCCGCTCCGCTCTCGATCCTCGACCTGGCCACCGTCGGCGTCGGTTACACACCCAGCGAGGCCCTGGCCGCCACCACCGAACTGGCCCGCCGCGCCGAGCAGTGGGGCTACCACCGCTTCTGGGTCGCCGAGCACCACGGCATGCCCGGAGTGGCCAGCTCCACCCCGGCCGTTCTGCTCGCTCACCTCGGGGCCAACACCACCACGCTGCGCCTCGGTTCCGGCGGTGTCATGCTGCCCAACCACGCCCCGCTGGCCATCGCCGAACAGTTCGGCCTGCTGGAGGCCCTGCACCCCGGCCGGATCGACCTCGGACTCGGCCGCGCCCCCGGCACCGACCAGGCCACCGCCCGGGCGCTGCGCCGCGGCGTCTCCGAGGGCGCGGACGACTTCCCGCTCCAGCTCTCCGAGCTGACCCACTTCCTCGACGGGGACTTCCCCTCCGGCCACCCCTACGAGCGGCTGACCGCCGTGCCCAAGGGCGAGGGCCGCCCGCCGGTGTGGCTGCTCGGCTCCTCCGGTTTCAGCGCCCAGCTGGCGGGCCGCCTCGGCCTCCCCTTCGCCTTCGCCCACCACTTCAGCAGCGCCAACACCGTTCCGGCCCTGGACCTGTACCGGACGTCCTTCCGCCCGTCCGCCGTCCTCGACGAGCCGTACGCGCTGATCGGCGTGAGCGCGGTCGCCGCCGAGGACGAGAGCGCCGCCCGCCGCCTCGCCCGTTCCGCGGCGCTCGGCATGCTCCGGCTGCGGCGCGGCAACCCCGGCCCGATCCCCACCCCGGAGGAGGCCGAGGAGTACCCGTACAGCCCGGTCGAGGCGGACTTCGTCGACAACTGGCTGGACAACGTGGTGCTGGGCGACCCGGGCCAGGTCGCGGACGGCCTGGAGGCCCTGCGCAAGCGGACCGGCGTGGACGAGCTGATGGTCACCTCGCACATCCACGGCCACGAGACCCGGCTCCGCTCCTACGGGCTGATCGCCGAGGCCTACGGCCTGACGGGACCGGCCTGACGGCGGCCCTCGCGGAGTATCGCCGCGACGAGTTCGGCCTCGCCCGGCCGGGCGAAGTACCAGCCCTGGGCGGTGTCGCAGCCGGTGAGCCGGAGCCGCTCGGCCTGGGCGGCGCTCTCGATGCCCTCGGCGGTGACGGTCAGTCCCAGGGTGTGGGCCAGCTGCACCATGGCGCCGACGATCTGCTCGTCCGCGTCGCTGCGCCGGGACCGGAGCTCCGGGACGGCCGACCGGTCGGCCGCCGTCGCCGTGCCCGCCGCTGCGCCCGCCGTCGTCGCCGTGGCGCTCAGTACCGCGGCCGGGGCCGGGTCCCGGAAGCCCTCGATGAACGTGCCGTCGAGTTTCAGGACGTGCACCGGCAGCCGGGACAGGTAGGCCAGGTTGGAGTAGCCGGTGCCGAAGTCGTCGATCGCGATCCGCACGCCCATGTCGGCGAGCGCCTGCAGGGCCTGCAGCGGGCGGCCGCCGGGGCCGAGCAGGGCGCTCTCGGTGATCTCCAGTTGCAGCAGCCGGGCGGGCAGGCCGGTGCTCTCGAGGGCGCGGGCGACGTCGGCGACGACGTCGGAGTCCCAGATCTGGCGGGCCGCCAGGTTGACGCTCACGAAGGTCTCGGTGTCCGGGAACTCGGTGAGCCACTGCCGGGCCTGGCGGCAGGACTCCTCCAGCACCCACTTGCCGAGCGGCACGATGGCGCCGGACTCCTCGGCGAGCGGGATGAAGCGGTCGGGGGAGAGGGTCCCGTAGCGGGGGTGGCGCCAGCGGACGAGCGCCTCGGCGCCCCGCACCGTGCCGTCGGCCAGACCGACCAGTGGCTGGTACTCGATGGTGAACTCGCCACGCTCCAGGGCCGGCCGCAGCGCGGTGGCGAGGAGCTGGCGGGTCAGCTGGTGGGCTCCGCGGTCCGGGTCGTAGAGGGTCCAGCGGGCGCGGCCGTCGGCCTTGGACCAGTAGAGGGTGGCGTCGGCGTCCTTGACCAGGTCGGTCGGGGTGGTCTCGTGCACCGACCGTTCGACGACGCCGACGCTGGCGGTGACCACCAGCCGGTGCCCGGAGACGTCGAAGGGACGTTCCAGCAGCTCCAGGATCCGCCCGGCCAGGGCGGTCAGCTGCTCGCTGCCGTCGCTGTCGGGGACCAGGACGGCGAACTCGTCGCCGCCCATCCGGGCCACCAGGTGGGCGTCCTGCCCGGCGGTGCCGGCAGCCTCGGCGGCATGGGCGGCGTGGGCGGTGTCGGTGAGTCCGCGCTGGAGCCGGGCGGCGACGGCGATCAGCAGCTGGTCGCCGATGTGGTGGCCGAGGGTCTCGTTGATCGCCGCGAAGCCGTCGAGGTCCAGGTAGCAGACGCCCACCCGGCGCGCTTCCAGCGCGGTTCCCGCGGCTCGGCCGGACCTCTCGGCGGCCGGCCCGCAGGCGGCGTCGAGCCGCTCGAAGAAGGAGGTCCGGTTGGGCAGCCGGGTCAGTGGATCGTGCAGGGCCTGGTACTCCAGGCGGTCCCCGAGCCGGCGCTGCTCGGTGAGGTCCTCGACCAGCGCCAGGGTGTAGAGCGGCTGCCCGGCGGGGTCCCGGATCAGCGAGACCGTCACCTTGCTCCAGACCGTGTGGCCCTCGCGGTGCCGGAGCTGCTTCTCCACGCGGAACCGTTCCCGCTCGCCGTGGACGAGCCCGTCGAAGAGCCGGTGCGGCAGGCCTTCCGGGTCGATGATCTCGTGCAGGTGGATGCGGGCCAGCTCGCCGACGCCACGGCCGATCAGGGCGGCGAAGGCGGGGTTGACCTCGATGATCCGGTCCTCGGGGTCGATCAGGGCCATGCCGATGACGGCATCGCAGAAGGCGGCCCGGAAGCGGGACTCGCTGGCCCGGAGGGCCGCCAGCAGTCGGTCGGTGCCGCCGTCCGTCCGGTCGGTGCCGGCCGGTCCGCCCGGGTGCGCACCGTCGGCCAGCGGGGCCGAGCAGGTGGGGCAGAGCCGCACCTCCGGGTAGGCGCCGACCGGTGCGGCGAGGCCCACCGGTTCGAGGCTGACCGGTTCGAGGCTGACCGGTGGGAGGACCGGCGCGGTGAGGAGGCGGTGGTGGGACGAGCGGTGGTGTGACGATTCCTCGTGTCGCACGCCTGGGTGGTGTGCGTCGGCCCCCTCGTTCTGGCCCGGCACGGCATGCTCCCGTCCGCTGCTGACGCTTGACGATGGTCTGCCTGGCCGGTCGGGATCCCGGCGGCCGGCTCCGCACTCTGTCGGGGCCTCGGGGCCGGTCCGCTGCGGGGCGTCCGCCGTGGGGCGCTGTCGCGCGGGGACCCGGGTGGAGAACAGGGCGCTGCGGCCGATCATAGGCCGCGACGGCAACGCGCCGTGACCGCCGGCAGGGTGATTTGCCCCGTTTGTGATCATGCGTGGTGGAACGTTCGGACGCCCCCGGTACACCTCACATGAGGTGCACCGGGAGCGCGTGCGCCGCTGGCGCGCCCCCGGACGCCGGTTGCGCGCCGGGGGCGGGGTCGGAGTGCGCCCCGGACGGGCCGGGGCGGCGGTCAGGCCAGCTTGGCGGTGAGGGTGATGGTGGTGCCGGTCAGGGCCTGGCTGACCGGGCAGTTGGCCTTCGCGTCCTCGGCGGCCTTCACGAAGCCGGCCTCGTCCAGTCCGGGCACCGCACCGGTGACGGTCAGGTGGATCCCGGTGATGCCGGTGCCGGGCTGGAAGGTGACGTCGGCCTGGGTGTCCAGCGTGGTGGGCGGGTTGCCGGCCTTGGTGAGGCCGTTGGAGAGGGCCATCGAGAAGCAGGCGGAGTGGGCGGCCGCGATGAGTTCCTCGGGGCTGGTCTTGCCGTTGGGCTCTTCGGCGCGGGCCGGCCAGGAGACGGGGTACTCGCCGATCCCGGAGGAGGCGAAGGTCACCTGCCCCTTGCCGTGCAGGAGGTCGCCCTCCCAGGCCGTGCGGGCGGTGCGGGTGGTTGCCACGATCGGTTCCTCCAGTACTGAGGGACTGCTGAGTCGTCACGTCCGGTCATGCACGCACCAGACTAGGGGAAGCCCCGCTGTGGAGCCGGGTGGCCGCCGGCGCCCCTCCCGGCGTCCGGATGCTGGACGGTTCCCCGGACGGTGCCGGTCCGGTGCGGGAGCCCTGTTAGATTTGCCGGGGTCCGAGCCCGGCCGCCGTACGGTCGGGTGACCACCCCAGACACCGGGAGCCGCCCCGATGACGGACCAGCCCACGACCCCCGCCGCCGGCGCGCCCGAGGGGATCGACGACGCGGTGCGGGCCGAGCTGACCAGCCTGCGCGAGAGCATCGACAACATCGATGCCGCGGTGGTCCACATGCTGGCCGAGCGCTTCAAGGCGACCCAGCGGGTCGGCCGCCTCAAGGCCGAGCACAAGTTGCCGCCGGCCGACCCGGCCCGGGAGCGGGACCAGATCAAGCGGCTGCGGGAGCTGGCCGCCGGGGCCAAGCTCGACCCGGTCTTCGCGGAGAAGTTCCTGAACTTCATCATCGCCGAGGTCATCCGCCACCACGAGGCCATCGCCCGCGCCTGAACCCGGCCGAGCGGTGGCTGCGGACCTCCTCAGGACCTCCTGCGGACCTTCTCCTGACCTCCTCCGGACCTCCTCCGGACCTCCTCCGGACGTGTTCCGAGGTGCCGCCGCGATGTCGGAGGCGGCTAAGTCCCGGATTTCGTGCGGCTCCCCGGTTGGCGTAGCGTGCTGGTTTCCCCAGCCGGAGAGGTGGAGCAGCGACGATGGCGGTGAACCTGCCCGAAACGCCGAGCGGAGCTCCCAGCGGATCCGCCGTACCAGCCGCCCGGGACCTCCAGGACGGGCCGCCCGCTCCGGTCGGGCCGCAGGCGCAGCCCGCTCCGGGCGCGTCCGGTGGGCGTGCCGAGGCCCGCCGCCGGGCCGGGGGTTCGCGCGGCCGCAAGGCCCGCCGGGCGGGGCGCCGTCCCCGGCCGTGGTGGATCGAGATACCGGCGATGGCGGCGGTCGGCCTGCTGGTCGCGCTGCTGATCAAGACCTGTCTGTTCCAGGTCTTCACCATCCCGTCCGGTTCGATGGAGAACACCCTGCGGGTCGGCGACCGGGTCGGTGTGAACAAGCTCGCGCCGCTGACCGGTTGGACGCCGGAACCGGGGCAGCCGGTGGTGTTCAAGGACCCGGGGAACTGGCTGCCGCCGCAGCCGGTCGACACCAACCCGCTGACCAACACCGTGAGCTCGGTGCTGAGCTTCGTCGGGCTGGTGCCGCCGAAGGACGACAACTACCTGGTCAAGCGGGTCATCGCGACCGGCGGCCAGACCGTGCAGTGCACGGGCACCACGCTGACCGTGGACGGCAGGAAGGTCGACGAGCCGTACCTCCACCCCGGCGACGACTCCTGTGCGGGGCTGGACTTCGGCCCGGTGAAGGTGCCCTCGGGCTACATCTGGGTCGAGGGCGACCACCGCAGCGACTCGGCGGACTCGCGCTGGCACCGGCAGGGGCCGGGCGGCGGCGCCGTGCCGGTGGGCAACGTGGTGGGCCCGGTGTCGGCCGTGGTGTGGCCGGTCAGTCACCTCGACTGGTTCGGCTGGACCGGCCGCTGACCCCGGCCGCCGTCGCGACCGGCTCGACCGGCTCGACGGCCTCCGCCACCGCCGGTCGGCTCGTCTGCGCGACGAAGGCGCCCGCCAGGACCAGCAGGCCGCCCGCGACCTGCGGCAGCCCCAGGTGCTCGCCGAGCAGGACCCAGGCCAGCACGGTGGCGACCACCGCCTCCAGGTTGGCCACCACCCCCGCGATCGGCGGCGAGAGGTACCCGACGGAGACCACGCCGGTCAGGTAGGCGAGCACGGTCGCGATCAGGACCATCCAGGCGGCGGGGATCAGGGCGGGCAGGCTGTGCCCGTTCATCACCACGGACCCGCCCAGCAGGCCCCAGTCGGCCTGCCAGGGCCGGGTGAGGACGGTGAGCAGGACGGCGCCGATCAGCAGCCCGTACGCGCTGACGGCCAGCGGGTCGACCGGGCGGTCGCCCCGGCGGCCGGCGTCGGCGAGCAGGAAGTAGCCGACCTGGCAGCAGGCCGCGCCGAGGGCGAACAGCACGCCCAGCGCGTCGAAGCCCAGGCCGTTCCAGACCTCCACCACGCAGGCCAGCCCGGCCACCGCGACGCCGGCACCGACGGCCGCGCCCCGGCTGATCGGCTTGCGCTGCACGAACTTGACGTAGCCGATCAGCAGCGGCGGCCCGAGGTACTCGATGAGCAGGGCGACGCCGACCGGGATGCGGGAGATCGCGGCGAAGTAGCAGGCCTGGACGCCGGCCACGGCGAGCAGGCCGAAGCCGATCAGCAGGCCGGGGCGGCGCAGGACGGCGTCGCGGTGCCGGTAGGCGATCGGGAGGAGGGCGACGGCCGCCCCGGTGACCCGGAGCCACACCACGTGCAGGGGGGAGAGTCCGGCCTCGATCAGTGGCTTGGCCGCGGTGCCGGAGCCGCCGAAGGCGAAGGCGGAGACCAGCGCGAGGCCGAGGCCGAGGGTTCTGCCCGAAGGGAGGGTGGGCGAGGCCGTTGATCTGTGCACTGGCGCATTGTGACAGTCATACCGATGTCGCGGTAAGGCGCCATTTCGGCATTTGGTCCTGGTCTGAACTGTCCGTAGAGGCGCGGTGACGCACCTCGGCCGGACCACCGACCCGAGGTCGGTGGTCCGGCCGAGATGCGCGCGCGGAGTGGGCGGCGTCGGGAGGCGGTCAGCCCCCGGATCCCGTCCCCGTACCGGTGCCCCCGCCCGCCTCGCCGGTGGGCTGGGTGGTGGGCTGACCGGTGGGGTCGGTGGTCGGCTTGGTGGTCGGCGTCGGCTTGGGCGTCGGCCGGCCGGTGGGCCGCGAGGTGGGCTGGGTGGTCGGGGCGGTGGTGGGGGCGGTGGTCGGGCCGGTGCCCGTCCCGCCGGAACCGGAGTCGCCGCCCGAGCCGGTGCCGGTGGAGCCGGTGCCCGAGCTGTCGCCCTGCTGGCCGCCCGCGCCGGTGGTCGGCGTGGCGCTGCCGGTCGAGGGGGTGCTGCTCGGCGTGCTCGGGGACGTCGGCAGGTCGGTGGCGCCGGAGTCGCCGCTGTCCGCCGGGGTCGGGAAGTCGCTGACCGGCTGGCCCTTGAGCGCGGCCTTCATGTAGGCGGTCCAGATCTGTGCCGGGAACTGGCCGCCCGCGGCGCCGTTGATCCCGCCGACGCCGCTCAGGCTGACCTGGGCGCCGGTGCCCGGGTCCTGGCCGAACAGCGCGACCGAGGTGACCAGCTCGGGGGTGTAGCCGACGAACCAGACGGACTTCTGGTCGTCGGTGGTGCCGGTCTTGCCCGCGACCGGGCGGCCCAGTGCCTGGGCCCGGAAGCCGGTGCCGCCCGGGTCGCTCACGACGCCCTGGAGCATCGAGGTGACCTGGTTGGCGGTGTCCGTGCTGATCGCCTGGGTGGTCTTGTGCGCGGGCAGCTGCACGGCCTCGCCGGCGCGGTCCACCGACTGCACCAGCCACGGGGTGATCTGCTTGCCGCCGTTGTCCAGGGTGGCGTACACGCCGGCCATGTCGAGCACGCTCGGGGTGGCCGCACCCAGCGGGATGGACGGCACCGGGTCCAGGCCCGGGGTGCCGGCGGGCAGGCCCAGCGCGATGCCGGTGTCCTTGACCTTCTGCAGCCCGGTGTCCTGCGCGAGCTGGGCGAACACCGAGTTCACCGACTTGTCGATGGCCTGCTGCAGGGTGATCTGGCCGTAGCTGACGTCGCCCTCGTTCGGCGGCGCGTACGGGGTGCCCTTGCCGCCGCGGACCTTGCGGCCGCTGGTGCCGTCGTAGACGGTGCGCGGGGTGACGGTCCGGCCGTCCTGGGTCTTGGCGTTGTTCTCGAAGGCGGCGGCCAGCGCGATCGCCTTGAAGGTCGAACCGGCCTGGTAGTCGCGCCGGGTCGCGTTGTCCACGTAGTGCTTCACGTAGTCGACGCCGCCGTACAGGGCGACCACCGCACCGGTCTTCGGGTCGACGGAGACGGCGCCGGCCTGGGCGGCCGCGTCCTTCTTCCGCTTGTCCGGGTTCAGGGTGTCGTGCAGCTGCGCCTGGACGGAGTCCTGGAGGGCCTGCTGGCGGGTCGGGTCGATGCTCAGCTTGATCGTGTAGCCGCCCTTGGCCAGCTCGGTCTCGCTGATGACGTTGTTCGAGGTCAGGTACTGGGTGGCCGCGTTCACCAGGTAGCCGGACTGGCCGGACAGGCCCGGGTTGGGCTGCGGGTCCTTGACGTCCGGGAAGGTGGCCTTGGCCCGCTCGTCGGCGCCGAGCCAGCCCTCCTTGACCATGCCGTCCATGACGTAGTTCCAGCGGTTGACGGCGTTCTGCTTGCCCGCCGGGGTCGCGGTGGCCACGTCGTAGGCGCTCGGGGCGTTCAGCAGGGTCGCCAGGTAGGCGCCCTGGGCCGGGCTGAGGGCGGAGGCGTCGATGCCGAAGTACGCCTGGGCGGCGGCCTGGATGCCGTAGGCGCCGCGGCCGTAGTACGAGGTGTTCAGGTAGCCGGAGAGGACGTCGTCCTTGCTCTCGGTGGCGTCCACCTTGATGGCGATGAAGAGTTCCTTCACCTTGCGGGTGACGGACTGCTTCTGGTCCAGGTACGTGTTCTTCACGTACTGCTGGGTGATGGTGGAGCCGCCCTGGGTGCCCTCGCCCTTGGCGGTGTTGAGGGCGGCCCGGACCAGGCCCTGCACGTTGACGGCGCCCTCGTTGTAGAAGTTGCGGTCCTCGGCGGCCAGCGCCGCGTGCTGGGCAGCGGGGGAGACCTTGTCCAGGCCGACGTTCTGCCGGTTGGTCTGGCCGGTGCGGGTGATCACCGAGCCGTCGGAGTAGAGCCAGGTGTTGCTCTGCGCGGTCGCCGCGGCGTGCGCGTCGGGCACCTTCACCAGCGCGACCCCCAGGGCGAACAGGCCGACGCCGAGCAGCAGCGCCGAAGCGAGGCCGAGCAGCGTCATCCGCCAGGTGGGTATCAGCCGGCGCCAGCCGGTGCGCTTGGGGCGGCGCGGCTTCTTGCCGCCGGGGGTGGGGGTGGAGCGCTTGAGTCGCTTGACCGGCGGGAGGCCGATCGGCGGCCGGCCGCTCTGGGCGTTTCGGAACAAGGCGCGGCCTTTCCTGCGGGCGGACCGGGCCAGCCTGCACGGACGGGGACATCGGCGGTTAGGGACCTTTGTCCCGATTCCGGTTTACTGCCCTGGACGAGCCGGGCGGGCCCCATGGCTCCACCGGAACGGCAATCGAGACCGACATCACACATAAAACGGACATCGAAGGCCAAAAAATCGGGGAGCCCCTCGCTGCTGCGAGAGGCTCCCCAACTGTCTGTGCGCCGCCAGGGACTCGAACCCCGGACCCGCTGATTAAGAGTCAGCTGCTCTAACCAACTGAGCTAGCGGCGCCTGCTGACCTGGAAAACAATACACGGTTCCCGGGGGTGCCTCGCACCGCGGCGGTTCCGCTGGGCGTCGGGGTGACCGTTTCCTCCCGGTTGGGGCGGAGTTCCTGCCCGGTTAGGGTGGAAACGTGCCCAGCCTCCCGCCCGGACACCCCCGCCCCCGAACCCACCCGCGGCCGCCCTCCCGGCGCCGCCGGCCGTCGGACCGGCGCGCGCGGACCGCGGTCGCCGCCCTGCTGCTGCTCAGCGCGGTGGCGTACACCGCGTGGGTGCTGGAGGTGGTGCTCAGCACCGGGCTCGACCCGGTGCAGGCGTACATCAGCGAACTCGCCGCCGAGGACCAGCCGCTCGGCGGCCTCTTCCGGGCCACCGACCTCGCGGCCGGGCTCAGCGTGCTCGCCGCCGCCCTCACCGCCCTCGCCACGGGGCAGGCCCGGAACGCCGCGGCCCCCGGTCGACGCGCCGCGGACCCCGGCCAGGACCTTTCGGCCCCCGGCCGGGACCGCTGGGCGCTGGTCGGCTGGTCCGCCCTGGCCCTGTTCGGCGCCGCCACCGCCGCCGACTCCCGGCTGCCGCTCAGCTGCGCCCCCACCAGCGACGAGATGTGCGCGGCCCGGGAGACCGCCGGACTGGTCCCCGCCACCCACACCGCCCACGCCGTCACCAGCAGCCTCGCCATGCTGGGCGCGCTCACCGGCCTGGTCGCGCTCACCGTGCTCGCCCGCCGCCGGCACCGCTGGCCGGCGGTGCGCCGGCTCGGGCCCTGGCTGCTCGGCGCCGAACTGCTCGCCACCGGCTGGAGCCTCGGCGCGATCGCCGCCTTCCAGGCCGGTCGCGGCACCTGGGCGCTCGGTGCCGGGCAGCGGTTGCAGGTGCTGCTGGTCGCGCTCTGGCTGGCCGTCCTGGCCGTGGCCGTCGCCCGCTCGTCCGCGCCGCAGGCGCTGCCCGGCCCGGAGGCCCAGGACGCCCAGGACACGCCGGGCACCCCGGAGGCCGCCGACCGGAGGCGGACGTGAGCGCGCCCGCGGTCCGGGCCCGCTTCCTGCGCGTCGACGGCGTCCCGTTGCACGTCCGCACCGAGGGCAGCGGCCCGCTCTGCCTGCTCACCGGCGGCCTCGGCAGCAGCTGGTTCGACTGGGACCTCGTCGTCCCGTTCCTCACCCCGTACCGCACCGTGGTCCGCTTCGACCGGCCCGGTTACGGGCTCAGCGCCGCCGAACCGGCCACCGGGCGGCGGCCCGCCCCGACGGTGGCCGGCGAGGCCGACCGGATCCGCGCGGTGCTGGACGGCCTCGGGCTGGGCGGGCCCTGCACGGTGGTCGGCCACTCGCTCGCGGGCTTCCACGCGGAGGCCTTCGCCCGGCTGCACCCCGAGCGGACCGCCGGGCTGGTCCTGGTCGACGGCAGCGTCGAAGCGGCGGCCCGCCCGTACCCGGCACCGGCCGTACGGGACCTCGCGGCCCGGGCGGTGGCGGGCGCCGCGACCGCCCTCGCCGTCCCGTACCTGCTCGGCCCGACCGCCCGCCGGGTGACCGCCCGGCTGTCCACCGTCCGCCGGGAGGACCTGGCCCCGCCGCCGCTGGTCCGGCACTGCTACCGCACCGGACGGGCGCTGCGCGCGCTGCTCCGGGAGAACGGGCGCTACCTCGACATGGCCGCCGAGCTGGACGCGCTGCGCCGGGCCCGGCCGCTGCCCGAGGACCTGCCGATCACCGTGCTGGCCGCCGACGACGGCTGCCGGACCAGCCGGACCGAGTCCTGGCTGGCCGACCAGCGGGGGCTCGCGACGCTGCTCGGGGCGGACTTCCGGACCACGGCGCCGGCCGGACACCTGGTGATGTTCGACCGTCCGGACGCGGTGGCCTCCGCCGTCCTCGACACCCGCTGACGGCGCCGCAACGCCGGAAACGCGGTATGGCCCTTCGCTCTCGCGACGGGCCTTCCGGCTGTCTGTGCGCCGCCAGGGACTCGAACCCCGGACCCGCTGATTAAGAGTCA
>NZ_JBHWIV010000013.1:0-112678 GCF_042731675.1 Kitasatospora sp. NPDC059827
CTGGGGGGGTGGGGGCGGGGGCGGGGGGTTTTTTTTTTTACTACCCCGCCCCCCCCCCCGGGGGGGGGGGGTGCCGGCCCGCCGGTCGCGGGGGCGCTGCCGCGCCCCCGCGCAGGGGTCGGGGATCAGCCGGCCATGGTGGTCTGGACGAAGTCCTTGAACGCCGTCACGTTGGTGTAGATCGAGGGGTCGACCGCGCAGGTGGAGGAGGAGCCGCCGGCCCGGCTGGTGGCGCCGAGCAGTCGCCACTCGCCGTTGACCTGGGCGATCGCCGGGCCGCCGGAGTCGCCGTAGCAGGCGCCCTGGTTGCTGCCGTCCGGGCCCTGGGGGTTGTTGACGCAGAGCTCGGAGGAGGGGTCGAAGCCCTCGGCGCAGCCGCTCGGGAGCAGGCTGGTGTCCAGCTCCTTGAGCTGGTCCGGGCCGCCGTCGGCGCCGGGCTGCGGGTTCTCCTGGCCCCAGCCGAGCAGCTTGATCGCGGTGCCGGACGGCGCGCCGTCGGCGATGGCGATCGGGGTGGCCTGGACGGGGGCGCTGAGCTGGAGCAGGGCGATGTCGTTGTTGGTGCTGTAGTTCGGGTGGGAGACGACCTTGGCGAGCGAGGCCACCTCGCCGCCCGAGGTCCGGTCGTTGGAGCCGACCCGGACGGTGAACTGGTCGGCCGTGCCGCCGGCCACGCAGTGGGCCGCGGTGACCGCCCAGGTGGGCGAGATCAGCGAGGCGCCGCAGATGTGCTGGCCGTTCTGCTGGAGCGAGACGATGAAGGTGTAGCCCTGGGAGGCGGCGGCGCCGCCGATGATGGGCCGGCTGGGCAGGGGGGTGGCGGAGGCGCCGGCCGCCGGTGCGGCGAGTACGAGGGCGGCGGCCGCGGCAGCGGTGGCGAGGATCCCGGGCAGGGGGAAGTGCCTCATGACGTGTCCTTGTCCGGCGGCGTGGGGGCCGCCTGTGGGGGATGACGTGAACCTGTCGAACTGCCCGCAAGGCTGGCCCCTGACGGCCCGTCGGGAACATCCGCCACTCGGCGGGGAGAGGAGCGACGATCGGAGGCTTGCGTAAACACGCAAATATGCGCGAGGATCGCGCACCCGAGACCGCTCCGAACCGGGCGGCCCCGCGGCCGCTCCGAACCGGGGCGGCCCCCGGCCGCGCCGTGCGACCGGCCGCGCGCCGTGCCAGGCTGGTGGGGACGGCCGGACTGCACAGGACAGGCGGAGGCCATGGCCGAACCGCAACTCCCGGGCCGCGGGGGAGGCCCGTACGGCCGTGGGGGCGCCCCGCACGGCGGGGCCGGAGCCGAGCGCCTGCCCGCCGACCTCTCCTGGCTGAACGAGGCGGGACGGCGGATCGGCACCACCCTCGACCTGCGGCGCACCGCGCAGGAGCTGGCCGACTCCACCGTGCCGAGGTTCGCCGACGGCGCGGCGGTCGACCTCCTCGAAACGGTGCTGCGGGGCGAGGAGACCGAGCGCTGGCAGGGGCCGGAGCCGCCCGCGCTGCGCGCGATGGCGATCGCCTGGATACCGAGCGTGCGGGTGATCGAGGCCGACCCGGTCGGCAGCCCCAGCGTGCTCGGGCCCAGTTACTCCAGGGACGCCCTGGTCACCGGCGAACCGGTCCTGGTCACCAGGACCACCCCGGACGACTACCTGCGGATCGCCTCCACCCCGAGCGGCGCCGCCCAGCTGGCCGCCGCCGGTGTGCACAGCTACCTGGTCGTCCCCATGGTCGCCCGCGGCGTGCTGCTGGGGATCGCCGACTTCGTCCGGTCCGGCGACCGGCCCGGCTTCGACCGGGCGGACCTCGCGCTCGCGACCGAACTGCTCGGCCGGGCCGCCCTGTCCATCGACAACGCCCGCCTCTACCAACGGGAACGGGACACCGTCGTCACCCTGCAACGCAGCCTGCTGCCGCGCGAGTCCCCGCCGACCCCGGGGCTGGACGTGCACTGCGACTACCTGCCGGCGCTGGACAGCCGGGTGGCGGGCGGCGACTGGTTCGACGTCGTGGCGCTGCCGGGCGGCCGCACCGCCCTGGTGGTCGGTGACGTCCTCGGCGGCGGCCTGCCCGCGGCCGCCACGATGGGCCGCCTGCGCGGCGCCGCCCGCATCCTGCTGGCCCTGGACACCGTCCCCGAGCGGGTGCTCGCCCGGCTCGACCTGGCGGCCCGCGACCTCGACGAGGAACAGGTCGCCAGCTGCCTCTGCGCCGTCTACGACCCGGCCGACGGCAGCTGCGCGCTCGCCTCGGCCGGGCACGTGCCACCGGTCCTGGTCGGCCCGGACGGCCCCGCGCACTTCGTCGACCTGCCGGTCGGCGGCCCGATCGGCGCCGGGGCGATCCCCTACGACGGCACCAGGATCGTCCTGCCCGGCGGGGCCCGGCTGCTGCTGTACACCGACGGGCTGGCCAAGACGCGCCGCGGGGACCTCGCGGCCGACCTGGAGCGGCTGCGCCGGGAGGCCGGCCCGGTGCTCCGGAGCCGCCCCGGGCCCGAGGCGGCGCACCTGGCGCCGGCCGGCCGGTACGACGACGCGGTCCTGGTCGCCGCCGACGCGCTCGACGGCGCGGCGGCCGCCGAGGTGCGGGTGTGGGACCTCCCGGCGGACGCCTCGGCGGCGGGCGCCGCCCGCCGCCTGGTCCGCGACCAGCTGGCCCGGTGGGAGCTGACCGACCTGGTGGACGCGGCGGAGCTGGTGGTCAGCGAGATGGCCGGCAACGCCCTGCGCCACGGGCGCGCGGTCGGGCCGCTGCGACTGCTCCGGCACGACCGCCTGGTGATCGAGGTCTCCGACCGGGGCCCCGACCTCCCGCAGATCCAGCACGCCTCGCTGAGCGACGAGGGCGGGCGCGGACTGCAACTGATCAACGTCCTGTGCCGCCGCTGGGGAGCCTGCCGGACCGCCTTCGGGAAGGCGGTGTGGGCGGAGCTCGACCTGCCCAGGACCACCCGGCTCGCGTAGCGGCCGCGCAACCCGCTGCCGCGTACGGTTCGTCCACGGCGCGTTGTCCCGATCGGCGCACGACGGGCCGCGCCCGGCCCGCCTACCTTCTCCGGAACCGTACGAACCGCCCGTACGAACCGCCCGTACGGGCCGTGCCGTACGACGGCGACCGGCGAGCGGCGACCCGAGGGAGCGATGCGCGTGAACTGGCTGATCCACGACTACCGGGAGGAGGACCTGGCCGCCGTCGTCCACCTGATCGACAGCACCGCCGGGCTGGGGCAGGAGTCCGTGTTCCCGCTCGCCGAGTGCATCGCCGCGCTGACCGCACGCCAGCCCGCCGTGGTCGCGGTGCACGGCGGCACGCCGATCGGGGCCGCGCTGGCCCAGGTGGCCGGGACGGGGGAGCGGGCCTGGGTGATGCGGGTGGCGATCGCCCCGGCCTGGCGCGGGCGGGGCCTGGCCAGCGCGCTGCTGCGGGAGTTGGAGCGGCGGCTGGTCGAGCTGCGGGTGCGGCGGATCGCCTACGTGCTGCCGGAGGAGGAGCTGCTCGGCGAGGGACTGCACAAGGCGGGCTACCAACGGCGGCCCGCCGCCGCGTACTTCGAGAAGACCGAGCCCGCCGCCGGGCCCGCGGCCGGCACCCTGGACGAGCTCGGCGGGCGGCTGCTGAGCGGGGACCTGTGGGACCAGGTGGCCGGGATGACCGCCGAGAAGGAGCTGATCGAGCGGCGGATCGTGCTGCCGCTCGCGGAACCCGAGCGCGCCGCCCGGCACGGGGTGCGGCCGCCGCGCGCGATCACCCTGTTCGGGCCGCCCGGCACCGGCAAGACCACCTTCGCCCGGGCCATCGCCTCCCGCCTGGGCTGGCCGTTCGTCGAGCTGCTGCCCTCCCGCCTCGCCGACGAGGGCAACCTGGCCGCCGCGCTGCGCAGCGCGTTCGCGCGGATCGGCGAACTGGAGCGGGTGCTGGTCTTCATCGACGAGGTGGAGGAGATCGCCCCCGTGCGCGGCGGGGCCGGCCAGCCGGGCGCCGTGCACGGGGTGACCAACGAACTGCTCAAGCTGATCCCGGGGTTCCGCGAACGCGACGGCCGGCTGCTGGTCTGCGCGACCAACTCGGTGCGCTCGCTCGACCCGGCGTTCCTGCGCACCGGCCGGTTCGACTACGTCATCCCGATCGGACCGCCGGACCCGGACGCCCGCGCCGCCATCTGGTCCCGCTACGCCCTCGGCACCGACCGCGCCGACGTGGACGTGCCCGCCCTGGTGGCCGCGAGCGAGCGCTTCTCGCCCGCCGACATCGAACACGCCGCGCGGCTGGCGGCGCAGAGCGCCTTCGAACGGGACGACGCCGTCCCCGGGGCGACCACCGCGGACCACCTCGCCGCGATCGGCGCGAGCCGCCCGACGGTGACGTCCGCCATGGTCGAGGCCTTCCGTGCCGACATCGGCTCGCACGCCCGGCTGTGAGCCGGGGCCCGTGACGGCGGGGACCGGTCCCCGCTGCCCCCGGCGGCCGGGTTCGCCCGATGGGGGGAACCCTGGGAACCGGGCGCGGGGCCCGCCGTCACGGCTCCTAGGATGGCTCCCGACCGGACCAAGCCGACCGACCGGGAGCAGCGCCGCGATGGACAACTACGACGTCAAGAAGGAACGGCCGGGCCTCTATTCGGCCGGTCGCCGGAAGTTCGAGGTCATCGACGTCCCGCGGATGAGGTTCCTGATGGCGGACGGGCACGGCAACCCGAACACCTCGCCGGAGTACGCGGAGGTGGTCACCGCGCTCTACACCACCTCCTACGCCGTACGGGCCGTCGCCAAGCAGGAGTTGGGGCGCATCCACACCGTCGGGCCGCTGGAGGGCCTGTGGTCCTCCAAGGACCTGGAGGTCTTCCGGACCCGCGAGAAGGACGCCTGGGACTGGACGCTGATGATCGTCCAGCCGGACTGGATCACCCCGCGGATCGTCGACGCGGCGCTGGAGCGGGTGCACCGGACGAAGGACCTCAGTGCCGTGAAGCTGGTGCGGTTCGAGGAGTTCACCGAGGGGCCCAGCGTCCAGGTCCTGCACGTCGGACCGTACGACGAGGAGGGGCCGACGATCGCCCGGATGCACGACGAGTTCGTGCCGGCCCAGGGGCTGACCCTCCGGGGGCGCCACCACGAGATCTACCTCTCCGACGCCCGCCGGGCGCACCCGAGCCGGCTGCGCACCATCCTCCGCCAGCCGGTGGCCCCGGCCGGGGCCACCGCCGCGCAGTGAGCCCTCACGGGCCGCCCATCAGGCTGGACCGGACGTCGCCGACCCGCGCGGCGAGCCCGCGCAGTTCCTCCGCCGTCAGGGCCAGTCCGAACTCCTCGGTCAGCACGGCCGCGAACTGCCCGTCGTCGAGGTGCTGCCGGCGCTCGGCGGTGCCGTCCGGCCTGACCCGGGAGAAGTCGCGGTTGAGCAGGCGCCGCATCTCGCCGCTGAAACGTTGCATCACGATCAGCTGGCCGGTGAAGGGCGAGTCCGGGTGGGTGGACGTGTAGTAGTTGGCCGCGTCGACGTCGGCGGCCCGCTGCGCCCGGTTCGAGAACGAGTACAGGGTGTTCCCGGTCGAGGTGCCCGGTGTGTTCCCGGCCGGGGTGCCGGGCACCGCCCGCTCCATCAGCTGCCGGCCCTCCTCGTGGGCGGCGACGGCGAAGGACCAGCCCTCGCCCTGGGTGCTCCAGCCGTCCTCGGTGAGCGGCAGGGGCTCCAGCAGGCCCGCGCCGAAGCCGACGTCGGCCAGCCAGTCGCCGTCCACGCCGGAGGCGAGCAGGGTGAGGTGGGTGCACGGCCAGGGGCGGCCGGGGCGTTCCCGGGGGCGCGCCAGCAGCCGGTCGACCCGGTACCCGAGCCGGTTGAGCACCGCGCCGAACAGCAGCCCGTGCTCGTGGCAGTACCCGCCGCGGGCGGCGGCCACCAGCTTGCGCTGGATCTCGGCGGTGCTCATCGGGACCTCGCGCCCCAGCACGATGTCGATGTTCTCGAAGGGGATCGACTCGACGTGGGCGCGGTGCAGCCGCCGGAGGGTCTCCCGGTTGGGCTTGGCGTCGCCCAGGTCCGGTCGGCCGATCCGTTTCAGGTAGGCGTCCAGGTCGAGCTGGTCCATGCCCCATTCGTCGGTGGACGAAGTCGCCGTCACTGCTGTCTCCTCCTGCTCGCGTGCTGACGGTGGCGGTCCGGCCCCGGCCCAGGCCCCGGCCCGGGCCGCAGTCCCAGGGGCCGGGGCCTCAGAGGTCCTGCGGCCAGATCGTGAGGAAGTCCGAGATGACGCCCCGGCGCCGGAAGCCCGGGTCGAGCACGGCGCCGGTGAGGTCGGCCCCGCTGAGGTCGGCCCCGTCGAGGTCCGCCCCGACCAGCCGGCTGTTCGCCAGGTCCGCCTGGATGAGGTAGGCCTCGACCAGGTCGGCGTCCTGGAGGTTGGCGCCGCGCAGGTCGGCGGACATCAGGTACGACTCGGTCAGCACCGCGCCGCTGAGGTCGGCGTCCACCAGGTCCGCGCCCCGCAGGTCCGCCCCGTGCAGCCGGGCGGCCCGCAGGTCGGGGCGGAACGGGCCCTCCGCCCGGCGTCGGCGGGCGTACTCGTTCCACCGGTCGGGGCCCTGGGCCAGGATCGTCTCGTCCGCGCTCGGCATGGCTTCCTCCCGCCCTACACGCCGCCGAGCGCGCGCAGCGCCCGCTTCTCGAGGTCCATCGCGGTGCCGACGGTGTCCACCACGGCGTCCACCAGCTGCTGCCGGTCCCCGCCCGGGGCGGCGGCGCCGTCCAGCAGCGCGCGCCCCAGGGTCTGCCAGTGCCGGCCGCTCGCCCGGAAGAGCTCGGCGGGTCCGGTGTAGCGGGCGTCGCCGGAGGCCTCGGCGACGGCCGCCAGGAAGCGCCCGATCATCGGCCGGAAGAGCCCGCCCCCGGTGCCGAAGGTCTCGATCTGGCGGCCCAGGTGCAGCAGTTGGCGGGAGAGCGCGTCGGTGCGCACCACCCGGCCCGCGGCGTCCACGTCGTCGACCTCGCCGAGCTTGGTCCGCGGCCAGGTCGGGGCGGTCGACTGCAGCTGCTTCATCCCGGCCAGGCCCAGGCTCCGGCTGCCGGGCTTGAGGACGTCGCGGCAGAGGTTGCGCACCGCCACCGGTCCGACCAGGCCGAGCTGGGGAGCGGTCCGCCGGGCGCCGAACACGTACGCCTTGCGGTCGGGGTTGAGCGGCGGCGAGTCGCGGCTGGAGCGGGCCGCCTCCAGGTCCGCCGCCGTGACGAGGACGGTGCTGTCGAGCGCCGGGTCGGAGACCTCGAAGCGGTCGTCGTCGAGGGCGCGGACCACGTTGACGAAGTACCCGCCGAAGGAGGAGCGGCCCTCCAGCCCCCAGTACGGCAGCCGGCCGAGGTCCACCCGGACCATGACGGCGGGGGCCGACTCCAGCAGCTGGGCCAGCCCCTTGCCGGACGCGGGCGCGTGCGCGGCGACCTCGACGCCCATCAGCCGGGCGGCCCGCAGCGGCATGATCGCCTGCTTGCCCACCACGATGTCCGGGGCGCCGCCGCGCGCGGGGAAGAAGGAGAACCCGAAGCCGCCGTCCAGGCCGAACACCACGTCCTCGTCGACCTCGTGGCCGGCGGCCGCCAGGATGTTGCACTGGCACGCCGATTCGCAGTGGATCCCGCGCCGGTGCACGTAACCGCCGGTACTCAAGCCTCCGCCTTCCCACCGAGGGCCATCAGGGCTCCCCGGGTCTCCTTGTCCAGGCCCTCCAGGGCGTACCGGAAGGTGTCCCGCTTCATGACCGGCCGCCACTGCCGCAGGTAGGCCTCCACCTCGGCCGGGTGGACCTGCGCGGTGACCTTGAGCAGCCACCCGGACCCCTTCTGCACGTACGGGTCCTTGTCGTGCATCAACCGGGTGCAGTTGTCGAGGACGTGGGCGACCGGCAGTTCGTAGGTGACCTTGCCGACCTTGCGCCGTACGAACTTCACCACCGCCACGTTCGCCGCCCGGCGCGCCCAGGGGGACTCCGATCCGACCCAGCGCGTCGTCCGGGGGAGTCGGTCGAGGTGGCCCAGGAAGTACGGGTAGAGCAGTTTCAGGCACAGGTCGTCGCACTGCGCCCAGTTGGACACGTACCGTTCGAGCCAGCCCTCGCAGCGGTCGAGGAAGTCGTCGCCCAGCCCGGTCCGGGCGACCTTGTGCAGCAGCGCGAAGCCGAGCAGCACCTCCTCGTGGTGGTCGGCGCGCGCCAGCACCTCCTCCGCCAACCGGAGCCTGGCGGCCGCGGGGACGTCCCCGTGCTCCCGGAAGAAGTCGCCGGCGAGCGCCACCACCGCGGCGTTGCCGACGCCGAGGGCGCGGATCTCGTGGGGGAAGTAGCGTTGCATCCCCACCGCGAAGTCCGCGTCGCCCCGGGCCGCGAGGGACGCCAGCAGCTCGCCGGCGACCGCTTCCGTGTTCACCTAGACCACTCCCAGGTTGAGCATGACCGGCTTCCCGGTCGGCCGTTTCGGTGCCTTCTCCAACCGGGGCTTGGCGCTCATCACGTAGTCGTACTCGCGCTGCATGTCGGCCACGGTCCGCTTGGAGTGGACCGCGCGGTCCGACAGGCTCTGGCCGCGCAGCCCCCACCACAAGTACCAGTTCCGGTGGCCGAGGTAGGCGTTCCGGACGAAGTCGAGGGTGTCGCGGTCCTCGACGATCGCCGGTTCCACGTAGTACGCGGGGACGAAGGTGCCCTGCCCCTCGGTGAGGATCCCGGCCTTCACCGCCTGCTGCTGGAGCTTGGTGCCGCTCAGGATGCGGATGCCGAGGTTGGCGTAGATCTGGGCCGGGTTCAGGAACCGCTCGGTGAAGCCGATCGACTCCCGCAGCGCGGCCGGGGTCTCGCCCGGGCCGCCGAGGAAGACGCAGTGGGTGTGCTCGATCGGACTGGCGGTGAAGAGCCGGTCCACCTCCAGCACCTTGGCCATGTCGAAGCCCTTCTGGAGGTCCGCCAGCGCCTCGTCGGTCAGCGCGTCGGTGCCCAGGTCGACCCGGATGCAGCCGGCCGCGGCGAGCAGGTCGACGAACTCCGGCGTGACCGCGTTGGGGGTCAGCTGGCAGTACCAGGCGACGTCCAGCTTGGCGCGGATCATCTCCGCGCAGACCTCCGAGGCGTACTCGATCGGGAAGTTGAAGGTCGCGTCCACGATCTCGAACTCACGGACGGCCGGGTTCTCCGCCATCGCCCGCTGGATCTCGCCGACCACCTCGGCGGGCTCCTTGAACCGGTTCCCCTTGCCCTCCGTCTTGCGGATGATGCAGTACGAGCAGTAGAGCTTGCAGCCCCGCTTGGTCTGCAGCGTCTCGATGGCCGGCTGGTGGTCCCGGGTGAGGTCCGAGGCGGCCGAGACCCCCTCCTCGAAGTACCGGGGGTCGTAGACCGACCGGTCGGGTTCGAGCGCCCCGAGGTCGAACGCGGAGTCCGCCGGGTTCTGCACGAAGTGCCCGTTGCCGTCCAGGTGGCACAGCCCGGAGATCTCCTCCAGCTTCCGCCCGCCGCCCTGGAGGTACTCCATCAGCTGGACGATCCCGGCCTCGCCCTCGCCCGCGATCCCGTAGTCCGGCTGGGCGTACTCGAAGAACGCCAGCGGTTCGACCGAGAAGCCCGAGCCGCCGAGCACGACCTTGGCCGAGGTGTACTTGCGCACGCACTGGACGATCTTCTCCGTCATCGGGCCGAAGAAGATCGGGTCGACGAAGGTCAGGTTGTCCAGGTTGCGGACGGCGACGCCGACGACGTCGTACCGCTGGGAGGTCAGCCGCTCCCGGACAGCCTTCAACTCCCGGGACTCCCACAGCAGGTCGAGCACGTCGACCTGGTGGCCGGCCCGCTTGAGCGCGGCGCTGATGTACGCCATGCCGATCGGCAGCGCCGGTCTCGGCACCCGGATCTTGTTGGTGGAGATGAGCAGTACCCGCATCGCCGGTCACTCCCCCCCGCCGCTGGCGGGCCGGGCCCGGTCGTCGAGGGCGGCCCAGTAGGTGGACGGCCGGAGGTCGTGCCGCAGGGTGGCCTTCACCCGGTACCGGCGCATCCGCTCCAGGTCGACCCGGACCACGCCGACGCCCTCGCCCTCCTCGATCAGCACCATCCGCTCGTCGCCGTCGACGAAGTCGAACCGCTCCGCCTCCAGGAAGAGCGGGTCGGCCAGGACCTGGCTGCGCCCCATGTAGCCGAAGCCCGCGTACAGGTTGGTGCCGACCCCGGAGGCGAAGGCGAGCACGCACTCGGTGTCCACCGCGCGGACCGGCAGCCGCAGGTTGGCCACGTAGGCGAACATCTCGGGCACCAGGGCGGAGCAGACCAGGACGTCGACCCCGCGGCGCAGGTACTCGCGGGCGGCCTCCGGGAAGTTGATGTCGTAGCCCTGGAGGAGGCCGATCCGCCCGAACCCGACGTCGAACACCGGGTACTCCGAACCGCCGGCCAGGTAGCGGCTCTCCAGTTCGTGGCAGTGCACCCGCCGGTAGCGGCCGAGGAGTTCGCCCTGCGGGCCGGTGAGCACGGAGGTGCTGTAGTACTTCCCGTCCCCGCCGCGCTCCAGCAGGCCGGCCACCAGGTGGATGCCGTGCTCCCGGGACAGCTCGCACAGCCGGTCGGTCTCCGGCCCGGGGATCGGCACCGACACGTCCGCGACTTCGAGGATGTTGCCGGAGGTCAGGTAGGCCTCCGGCAGGCAGACGAGGTCCGCGCCCTGCTCGACCGCCTGGGCGACGAAGCGCTCCGCGCGCCGCTGGTTGGCGGCGTTGCGGCCGAGCTTGGACTCCATCTGCACGACGGCGATGGTGACGGCCGCCATCACGGGGCCACCGGGTCGAGCGGCCGGGAGGAGATCACCAGGCCGAGGTCCTCCTCGACCACCTGCCAGCCGTCCAGGCCGGACTGCCGGAGCAGCTCCGCGACCTCGTCGCGGGTGTAGCCAGACTGGAGCGAGCGCATGAACTGCTCGCCGCCCTCCTTCACGAACTGCAGGATGAAGGTGATGTGCCCCTCCTCCGCGTGCCGGTTGATGTCCTCGATGATCACCACGCCGTCGGGCTTGCAGATCCGGGCGCACTCCCTGAGCGTCTCGACCGGCCGGGACCAGCGGTGCAGCGAGGAGAAGGAGAACACGATGTCCGCCGAGGCGTCCGGGAAGGGCAGCCGGCTCAGCCGGCCCATCTCGAACTCGACGTCGCCGGCCGCGTTCGCCCACACGGCCAGGGTCAGGTTGTCCTCGGCGACCTCGACCAGGTTCTGGATCTCCTCGACCCCGGACACCGCCAGCTCCGGGAGCCGGCCGGCCACGTGCAGCGACAGCAGCCCGGTGTTGAAGCCCACCTCGACGAGGTCGGTCATGCCCTCGCGGACGTGCGCCGTGATCCGGTCCGTCGGCCGCTTGTACGCCATCAGCGCGGACCGGCGCATGCCGAGGTCGTAGGCCCTCGTCCCGTCGAGGTCGGCGTACGGCGCGGTCTGCGGGACCCGCACGCTGAGGTCCAGCAGCGGCGTCTCAGTGGTGCTCACAGGCGTCACCCTTCTGCGGGGAACCGGACACGACGGTCAGCGGGAGCGTTCTCATCTGCGGGTTGATGAAGCCCGTGATGTCCGCCCCGAGGTGCTGCGGGTAGCGCCGGAACTCCGGCGAGTAGAAGGCCTTGGAGATGTTGTCCAGGTAGTACCAGCCCTTCGGGCCGGTGACCTCGATGCCGTCCTCCCGGACGGTCACCAGGCCCTTCCCCGCGAGGTCGGCGATCTCCTCGCGGAACATCTCCAGGAAGTCGACCCCGTGCAGCCGGCGGAACCGCTCCCGGTCGACCCGCCCGGCCTTGACCCCGAGCACCATGGACCGCCGGATCGACTCCGACCTGGTGATGTGCTTGCCCATGGAGATCGGCAGTCGGCCCTCCATGACGGTCTGCACGTAGCGGCCGATGTCGGGCTCGTTGAAGTACCAGTGCTCGCGCAGGTGTCCGGTGGCGGTCGGGCCGAGCGGGATGATCGGCACGTCCTCGCTCCACGAGGTCTCGCCGTACTTCGGCTGGAACCCGGGCTTGGCGAAGCAGTCGCCGTAGTAGCCGAGGAAGCCGGCCGCGGTGAGCTTCTCGGCGGCGAACAGGAACATCTCGTCGACCAGCGCGCGTTCGGGCACCGGCGGGAGCTTGCGGCGCTTGGTGGAGATCTGCGCGAACTCCATGTAGGTGTAGAAGGAGACGCAGGTCACGCCGAGCTCGATGGCGACGTCGAGGCTGTACTCCCAGCTCTCCATCGTCTGCCCGTTGATGCCGTGCATCAGGTCGATGTTGATGTTCTCGTAGCCGCAGTCGCGCAGCAGCCGGATGCTGTTCTTGAGCATCTCCGGGTCGCTGGGCCGGCCCAGGCTCTTCAACTCCTCCTCGACGAAGGTCTGGACACCGAGGCTGATCCGCCGCACCCCGCGGTCCAGCAGCACCCGCGCCTTGCGCTCGCTGATGTCGACCGGCGTGGTCTCGATCGAGAAGTCCGCGTCGGGGGCCGTGTTGAGGCTGCCGAACAGGTGGCCCAGCAGCTCGTCCAGCTGGGGCGCGGTGAGCGAGGTCGGGGTGCCGCCGCCGATGTACCCCAGGGTGATCACGTGGTCCTGGACGTACGGGCGCTGCGCGTAGAGCGTGATCTCCGCCTTGAGCGCGTCCAGGAAGGTCCGGGTCAGGTCCCGGTCGGTCTGGAACTTGATGTACGGGCAGGAGAAGCACAGCCGGTTGCAGAACGGGATGTGGACGTACACGCCCATCTGCTCCCGGGCGAACACCTCCTCCTCGGTGACCGCGACGTGCTTCGTCGGGTACTGCCGCACCCACTCGTTGTCCCGTTCCGGGTACTCCTTCCAGAACGGCATGCTGGTCGTCGTCGTGGAGATGCTCATGTCTGTGTCCCGTTCCCTTCAACCTGCTCGACGATGGATCGGACGACCTCCGCCAGCGTGGGCGAGCCGTACGACGCGGAGCGGAGCGCCAGCCCGTCGGCGTGGGCGCGGGCGACGAGTTCGCCGAGGGCGTCGGGCCGCGCCCCGCCGGACAGGTCGACCGTCACCCCGCCGTCGACCGGCCGCACCGCCCCGGCCGGGCCGTCCGCGGCCGCCGACTTCGCCGCCCACACCCGCAGTTGCTCGACGTCGGAGTCCGCGAAGGCGTGCAGCGTCAGGCTCGACCGCCCGCCCGACAGGATGACCTCGGCGAGCGAGGCCTCCTTCACCTGCTGCCCCTGGTGGAGCATCACCACCGAGTCCGCCAGGGCGACCAGCTCCTCCCGGTGGTGGCTGGCGAACAGCACCCCGGTGCCCTCCGCCTTGAGGCCCCGGAGCAGCTCCAGGACCGTCTCCTGGGCCGTCGGGTCGAGCCCGGTGGTCGGCTCGTCCAGGATCAGCAGGTCGGGCCGGTGCGCGACGGCGCTGATGATGTGCAGCTTGCGCTGGCTCCCGCCGGACAGCCGGCGCACGTACTGGTCGACGTACTGCCCCAGCCCGGCCAGGCCGACCAACTCCCGGTAGCGGCCCGGGTCCGCCCGCCGGAGCCGCAACTGGTGCCTGAGGTAGGTCTCCACGGTGACGCCGTCCGGCAGCTCCTTGGCCTGCTGGACGTAGCCGAGGTGCCGACTGGCCCGCCCCCAACTGCGCGGCGGCGTACCGCAGATGCGCACCTGACCGGCGGTCGGCTGGAGCAGCCCGGCCAGCAGCCGGATCAGCGTGGTCTTGCCGGCCCCGTTCGTCCCGATCACGGCGACGCCCTCCCCGGCGGCCACCGAGAAGTCCACGCCGCGCAGCGCGAAGGCGGAACTCACCCGGCACTCCAGCCCGGAGACCGCCAGCACCGGCACCCCGGCGTCCGTTCGCGACTCAGCCACGTCCGATCCTCCTGCGGAAGGCGTAGGCGGCCAGCGCGCAGCCCCCGACCGCGTACACCGCGGTCAGCGCCAGCGTCAGGCCCGAGGGTGACGGCCCCTGCCCGAGGGCGGCCCGGAAGACGTCGACGTGCACCGAGAGCGGCAGCCGCTCCATCACCTTCCCGAGCCAACCGAGGTTGCCGAGCGGGAAGAAGATCCCGGCGAAGTACATCAGCGGGATCACGATGATGTTCACCACCGCCGGGAAGGAGATCTCCGTGGTGTACGTCGCCACCAGGATCCCCAGCGCGGCGAAGGCCAGGCAGCCGGCCAGGAAGTCGAACACCAGCAGCCCCGGCGAGTCGATGCTCGCGTCGAACACCGCGACCCCGAGCACCAGCACCAGCGCGAACTGGAACAGGCACTTCACCACGACACCGATGAGCCGGGCCAGCAGGAACCCCGAGTAGGACAGCGGGGAGAGGATCAGGTCCTCGATCGTCCGCCGGTTGCGGTCGATGATGATCGTGTAGCCGACGGTGTAGGTGCAGCTGAACATGATGCCGGCCGCGAGGATCCCGGGGAAGACGAACCCGAAGTAGTTGGCGGCCCCCACCGAGGGGCTCCCCATCTGTTTGGTGGCCGCGCCGAAGGCCAGCACCATGGACACCGAGGTCAGAAAGGTCGACACCGCGAACAGGCGGTTGTCGAAGAACTGCCGCAGGTCGATCACCACCAGCCCGAGGACGTCGGTGAACCAGTTCGGCCGCCGCGGCCGGGCCGCCTGCACCCCCGCCATCAGGACCGCCCCCCGTACCCGGTGGTCCAGGTGGACCGCAGGTCGTCGTGGAACGGCAGCCGCTCGCGGACCTTGCGCTGCGTCCGCAACGGGATGTCCGCCTCGATGACGGCCTCCCTGGCGCCCCGCTCCACCTCGGCCAGCACGTCCGCGTCCGGGGGCTGCGCGGCGTCCTGCACCAGCCCGTTGACGATCATGCTGCGCCCCAGGTAGGGCATCATCGCGAAGCGGTTCTCGCCCGCACCGCTGGCCAGCACCAGGGCGCACTCGGCGTCGGCGGCGCGAGCCCGGCAGATCGACCGCACCTGGTGCGAGAACGGCGCGAACAGGGTGGCCACGCAGACGATGACGTCGACCTCCTGGAGCAGGTACTGCCGGCTCGCCTCCGGGAACCGGAGGTCGTAGCCGACCAGCAGCCCGATCCGGCCGACCGGGGTGTCGACGACCTCGCCGGGCGCCCCCGGGGTGATGTGGTCGGCCTCCCCGGCCCACACGCACGGCCGCCGGTACCAGCTCAGCACCTCGCCCGAGGGGCCCACCAGCACGGCCGCGTCGTAGACCTCCCGGCCCTCGGCCAGCAGCACCCCGGCGGCGATGTGGATGCCCAGGCCGCGCGCCTGGTCCACCAGGAACTCCACCACCGGCCCGTCGGCCGGCGTGGCGTCCCGGCGCAGCGTCGGGAAGTTCAGGCCGGTCGCGAAGTTCGCCGGCAGGCAGGCGAGTTCGGCCTTGCGCTGGGCCGCGGTGGACAGCAGTCCGGCGGCGCACTTGAGGTTCTCGTCCGGCTCGCCGGGGGTGATCCGCATCTGGAGCGCGGCGACCCGGGTGTTGCGCGTGCGCAGGAAGCTCACGGGTACGCCACCTCCGCCGCCACGTCCCGCCGGGCCCGTTCGAGCACGGGCAGGAACGCGTCCACCATCTCCGTCGTCACGTGCCGGGCGACCACCAGCCGCAGGGTCTCCACGAAGCGGGTCGAGGTCGAGGCGATCCACCCGAGCTCTTCGAGCCGCTCCGAGATCCGCGCGGCGTGCGGCATCCGCACCACCACGATGTTGAGCTGCGGTTCGACGAACAGCTCGTGGCCGGCCTCCCGGAGCCGGGCCACCAGGTGGTCGGTCACCTCGTAGTTGTGCCGGGTGACCGCCAGGAAGCCCGAGCGGCCCAGGTGTTCCAGCACGGCGTAGGTGGCGACGGCCGCGCTGCCGGGCCTGGTCCCCAGCAGGGTGTGGTGGGTCGGGGTGTCCTTGAAGAAGGAGTCGAAGGCGAACCGCTGCGCTCCCTCGGGCTCCCGGAACAGGATCACCCCCGCCGGGACGGGCGCCAGCCCGTACTTGTGGGGGTCGATGGTGATCGAGTCCACGCCGTCCACCGAGAAGTCGAACCGGGGCAGCTCCCGGCCGAGTTCGCGGGCGAAGGGGATGATGAACCCCCCGGTCGCCGCGTCCACGTGCAGGTGCGGGCCCCGGCCGGCCAGCCGGGACGCGATCGCCTCGACGTCGTCGACCACCCCGAACTCGCTGCTGCCCGCGGTCGCCACCACGGCGACGGTGTGCTCGGTGACCTGCCGCAGCACCTCCTCGGCGGGCAGCCGCAGCGAGTCGTCGACGGGCACCACGACCGGCGTCAGGCCGAGGATCGCGAAGATCTTGGCGAAGGAGAAGTGCACCGTGCTGCTGACGATCACCTCCGGCCGGTCGGTGAGCCGCCCGTCCGCCCGGGCGGACTCGC
The DNA here is from genome assembly GCF_042731675.1 of Kitasatospora sp. NPDC059827. Lineage (NCBI taxonomy): Bacteria > Bacillati > Actinomycetota > Actinomycetes > Kitasatosporales > Streptomycetaceae > Kitasatospora > Kitasatospora sp. NPDC059827. Next base: position 16,354 of record NZ_JBHWIV010000013.1, read on the forward strand.
GGGCGGCGGCCATCGAGAGCAGGTTGGCCTCCGTCCCGCCCGACACCAGCGTCCCCGAACCGGTGGGCCCCCCGAGGAACGACAGCAGGATCCGCACCACCTCCCGCTCGATCCGCTTCGTCCCGCGGAAGATCCGGACGTCCCCGAGGTTGGTGCGGGCGGCGGCGGCCGCCATCTCCACGGCCAGGGGGTGGGGTTCGGTACAGATCGAGTTCAGCACCCGGTTCCAGGGGACGTCGTCCTCCAGCTCCGCTGCGATCCGGCGCCTCACCTCGGAGGCCGGCAGGCCGACGTCCTCCATGTCAGCTCACCCGCTCACGGTGGTCCGCGCCGCCGCCCGGGGCGGGGCCGTCCGTCAGCGCCGCGTACAGCTGCGGGCGGCGCGCCCAGAGCCCGAACCAGAGCGTCTGCTGGAAGCGGAGGTCGGGCTCGCGCAGGTAGCGGATGTGCTCGACCTCGCACCCGGCCTCCAGCAGGCACTCCTCGGCCCCCGCCCGGGCCAGGAACCGCTCGGGCATCGCGATCGCGCTGGAGCCGACCGAGCGGGCGCCCAGCGCGCTCGCGAAGGCGACCGCCACGGTGTTGAGGGTGGCGATGCCCCAGACCGCCGCCGCCTGGGCGGCCCGGTTGCGGCCGTCCAGCGAACCGGCCACCAGGAGCAGCTCCGCGCCGTTCAGGCACTGGATCCGCGGCGGCTCCACCAGCCAGAAGTCCGGCCCCAGCAGCACCCCGACCCGGCCGGACTCGGTGTCCACGACCGGGAAGTCGTCGCCGGTGCCGGTGCTGCCGTCGGCGAGGACCGCCCGCCGCAGCTCCACCCGGACCGAGCCGTCCGGGTCGAGCAGCCGGGCCACCTGCTCCAGGCCGCCGTCGGCCGCGGGCTCCGCCCACGAGCCGGTGAGCACGTGGGCGCGGCGGGTCCGGGCCAGCTCCGCCAGGCGTTCGAGGGCCTGGTCCCGCAGCCGGGGCGGGAGTGCGCGGACGCCGTCGCCGACGGCGAAGGCGTTCTCCGGGAGCACGACGAACGACGCCTCCGGCGTCACCCGGCGCTCCAGGTCGGCGAGCACGGCCTCGACCGTCGCCGCCTCGTCCGCCCGGCGCGCGTGTTGCGCGACGATGATGGTCACGAACCAGTCCTCTCGCCCGAATCCGTCGGACCGGCGCCCCGGTCCCGGCCGTCCGCCCCGCCGGTCGGGGCGATGGCCGTCCGCAGTTCGGCGGCCAGGTCCCGCCGGGCGCCCACGTAGTCGCCCAGCAGCGCCCCGTACGCCCGCGGCCGCCGCATCCCGATCCAGCGCCGGCCGTCGCCGGGCGGGGAGCCCGCGTCGCCGGGGTCGGTGCCGTCCGGGTCGAGGTCGACCACCAGCACCTCCGGCTCGTCCGTCCCGGCCTGGGCGATGACGCCCTCCGGCCCGGTGACCAGGCTGGTGCCGGCGAAGCGGACCTCCACCAGGCGGTCGCCGCGCTTGCCCCGGACCACCCCCACCGAGCTGGCGTAGACGATGTTCACGTCGTTGAGGTAGGCCGCCGAGCTCAGCGCGTTCACCATCAGCGACTGGTTCTGCAGCAGCGTCCCGCCCGGCACGAAGATCGTCCGCGCGCCCGCCACGGCGAGCAGCCGGATGACCTCCGGGATCCAGAAGTCCGAGCAGACGGCCACCCCGACCAGCCCGAACTCGGTGGTCATCACGCCCAGCGACTCGGCCTGGCGGCAGACGACCATCTCGTTGCCGAAGGCGTGCGCCTTGATCGCGCTGTCCGCGACGACGCCCTGCCGGTCGATGAACAGCGAGGTGTTCCGGTACATGCCGTCCCGGAGGTCCTCGACGATCGAGCCCAGCAGCACGTTGGTGCGCAGCCCGCGGGCGAGCTCCCGGAAGCCGTCCACGATCCGGCCGGGGATCGGGGTGTCGGTGCGCCCCCTCAGGTGGTCCTGCCCCGGCATGTACCACGGGGGGCCGAGGAAGAACTCCGGGAAGCAGACGACGTCGACGTCACCGCCGGCGCAGACCTCCTCCACCGCCCGGAACGCGTTCTGCAGACCTTCCGCGGGATCCTCGACCCAGAGGGTCTGTACCACCGCTACCTTCATGTGCGTCGCCTCCTCAAGGGCGCCATCGGTACCTCGGGCTCGCGCCGGTCCCACCACCGGAGGCGGGTCATGACGTCACGGCCTCCCAGTCCTTCGCCTCGACGATCCGGACGTCGACGTCGATGCCGAGGCCGCGACGGACCTCGGCCTCCACCGCCTGCCGCAGCACCTCGTCGGCGGCGGCCGCGGCGCCGTCCGCGACCGCGCAGGTCACCGTGAACCCGCCGGGCCGGGGCTCGGCCGCGAAGTACGGGGCGAACTCCGCGAAGCCGAAGACGATCCGCTCCACGTCGACCGCCGAGACCGGGCCGGACGCCGAGCCGACCAGTTCGGCCACCCGGCCGAGCGGGGCCAGCACCGGGCTCCGGGCACCGCAGCCGCAGCCGCCGTCGGCCGGGCCCAGTTCCACGAACTGCCCGGTCGGCTCGCCCGCGCGGTCGGGGCTGTCGGGGGCGTCCGCCGCCCCGAAGGCCAGCAGCAGTTCACCGCGGAACGCCGCCGGGCCGTCGGCTCCGGGGGTCCGGACCGCCGCCCGCAGCCGGTGGTCGCACACGTGCAGCGCGCCGGCCGCGCAGGGGACGGCGACCGTGGGCGTCCAGGCGGTCCCGTAGAGCTCGGACGCGTCGGCGCCCCACAGGGCCGCCACCCGCTCGCGGCGCTCGGCCGAGCTGGCCTCGCCGGTGGTGACGACCAGGCGGACCGCGGAGTCCGCCGGCCGTTGGCCGCGCGCGACGGCCAGCGCGGCCAGCCTGGCCGCCACGGTCGCCGAGCAGACCAGCACCGTCGCCCCGTACTGCCCCATCAGGTCGAGGACCCGCGGCAGCGGGCAGATGGTGTCGCTCGTGCCGACCCCGATCACGGCCGCGCCGACCAGCTCGATCGCGCGCTCGACCTCGGCGCCGACGAAGGACAGCTCGTACGGGACGGCGACGATGACCACGTCGTCCTCGGTCAGCAGGCCGTCGAGGCAGCGGGCCAGGTCGATCTGGTTGCGGACCCACTCGTCCCGGGTCAGGAAGGCCGGGTGGGTGTGCCCGGCGGCGTCGGACCACTCGCCGTAGCGGGCACGGGCCGAACCGTGCCAGGCGTCGGCCCCGGCGCGCGGGCCGGGTCGGTGCGCTCCTCCGTCGCCCGGCCCGAGCAGGCCGAGGAAGTGCTCGTAGATCCCGGAAGCGGTCGTCGCCACGGTCACACCCCCGTGCCCTGGTCGTCCGGCGTCCGCCACCCGTAGTCCTGGAGCGCGCCGCCGGGGCCGTCCGTGCGCAGCAGCGGCGCGCACCCGGCCGCGGGGTTGACGTCGACGCCGAGGCACTTGGCCAGCACGAGGTCGTGGTCGCCCATCCGGTAGGTGCCCTCCAATCGGCATTCGAGGACGGCGTAGGCGCCCGCGAGGTGCGGGCTGCCGCTGGGGGTCGGGGCCCACGGCAGCGCGGTGAAGCGGAGGTCCGGCCTGGTCCGGGAGAACCTGGTGCCCAGCTCGCGCTGGTCGTCGGCGAGCACGTTGAGGCAGAACGGCCGCCCGTCGGCGAGCGCGGACCAGCTCGAACTCCCGGACGCCACCACGAAGCCGAGCAGGGCGAGTTCGCCGGAGACGACGGTCAGCGAGCCGATCGCGAGTCCGTACGGGGTCGGGCCGTCCTGCTCGGGGTGGGGCCGGGTGCCGGCGACGACCGCGACGGACCGCGGCAGCAGCTCGGCGAGGCCGGCGAGGTCCCGGGGGCCGCCGGGCTCCACCGGGACGGGCGCGGTCGGCTCGGAACGCCCGCGCAGGTGGCGGCCGGTGACGCTGTCCGGGTGTTCGGCGAGCGCCTCCGGGGGCCCGCAGTGGATCACCTGCCCGCCCTCGGCGCCGGAGCCCGGCCCGAGGTCGACCACCCAGTCGGAGATCGCCAGGACGCGCAGGTTGTGCTCGATCGCGATGACGGTGTTGCCGGTGGAGATGAGCCGGTCGAACAGGGCCAGTAGGTGCCGGATGTCCGCGGGGTGCAGGCCGCGGGTCGGTTCGTCGAAGATGAACAGGGTGCCGCTGCGGCGCTGCTTGAGCAGCTCGCCGGCGAGGTTCAGCCGCTGGGCCTCGCCGCCGGAGAGCACGGTCGTCGAGCACCCCAGCTGGAGGTAGCCGAGCCCGAACTCGGCGAGGACGGTGAGGGCCCGGACGATCTTGGCGTGGGCCTGGGGGTCGAACCAGCCGACGGCGTCCTCGACGGTCATGGCGAGGACGTCGTGGATGGTGGCGCCGTTGAGCCGGACGGCGAGGACGTGCTCCTGGAACTTCCGGCCGTCGCACTCGGGGCAGACCACGGACTCGCTCTTGAAGAGGGTCAGGTCGATCTCGGCGAGCCCCAGGCCCTTGCAGGCCTCGCACCGGCCGCCGGCCACGTTGGTGCTGAACTCCGCCCGCCCGAGGCCGAGTTCGACCGCGTCCGGGCTGGCGGCGAAGGCGTCCCGGAGGTGGTCGCCGATGCCGATGTAGGTGGCGAGGGTGCTCCGGCTGGAGCGTCCGATGGCCCGCTGCTCGACATGGATGACGTCGGTCAGGGCGCCGGCCCCGGTGACCACGGCGCCGTCCGCGCCCCGGGCGACGGCCCGGGCGACGCTGTCGTGCAGGCCCGCCACCAGCGAGCTCTTCCCGGCCCCGGAGACCCCGGAGACGCAGGTCAGCGCGGTGAGCGGCAGTCGGACGGCCTGGTTGCGGACGTTGTTGCGGGAGATGTCGCGCACCTCCAGCCACGGGGTGTCGGCGGTGTCGACCCGGCGCCGGGTGGGCGGGTCGGACAGCAGGGCGGCGGCCGTCGGCGAGCCCTCGGTGCGGAGCACCTCCGCGAAGGGGCCCTCGACCACGACCTGCCCGCCCCGGGAACCGGCGCCCGGGCCGAGTTCGACGATCCAGTCCGCGGCCCGGATCACCGATTCGTCGTGCTCGATGACGATGACGGTGTTCCCGAGGTCCCGCAGCCGGCGCAGCGAGGCGATGATCCGGCCGGTCTCGCTCTCGTGCAGTCCGGCGGTCGGCTCGTCCAGGACGTACATGACGCCGGTGAGGTCGCTGGCGAGGTGCTGGGCGAGCAGCAGCCGCTGGAGCTCGCCGCCGGAGAGGGTGGGCACCGGCCGCCGCAGCTGGAGGTGGCCCAGGCCGACCTCCTCGATGTTCTCGCTCTGCCGGATGATCGACGCGGCCAGTTCGCGGACCTGCGGCGGCAGGGCGCCGGAGGACAGCGCCTCGCGCAACCGGACGACGGAGTCGCCGAGTTCGTCGCTCTGGAAGGCGTGGAAGGTGTGGCCGGCCACGGTCGCCCGGAGCGACTCGGGCCGCAGCCGCCCGCCGCCGCAGTCGGGACAGGTCTCCTTCGCCAGGTAGTTGGAGAAGGCGCCCCGCCGGGCGGCGGTCGAGGCGTTCTTGTAGGCGCGCTCGGCGAAGCCGAGGATGCCCTCGAAGCGGACGTCGTTGGTGACCTTGCGGATCTTGATGGTGTAGACGGTGTCCGAGCCGTGCAGCACCCGCTCGACCTGTTCCGGCTTGAGCTCGGCGAAGGGTGTGTCGAGGTCCAGGCCGATGTCCGCGGCCATCGTCTCGAAGGCCTTGCGCACGTTGGGGATCGCGAAGGTCCCCGGGTCGGCGCCGTCCCAGATCTCGGTGAGCGTCTTCGAGGGGTCGGGGACGATCCGCTCCAGCGAGAACCCGATCAGCTCGCCGACCCCGTCGCAGCGCAGGCACTTGCCCTCGCGCCGGTTGGCGCTGAAGTGCTTAGCGGAGTGCGGTTCGGCGAAGCAGCCGCAGGTCTCGCAGCGCAGGTCCGGGCCGGTCGGGCCGAAGCAGACCGGGCAGACGGGCCTGGAGCCGGCGCCGAACAGCAGCCGGTACAGCCCGTCCAGGCCGGTCAGCGTCCCGACCGTCGAGCGCGGGTTGGAGTGGCCGCCGTCGCGTTGGCGCAGCGCCACCGGTGGCTGGGTCCCGGCGATCCGGTCGAACTGGTAGTCACCGTCCCCCAGGTCCAGGGACTTGCTCGACAGGGCGCCCAGGTAGAGCGACTTCGAGTGTTCGAAGAGGGTGTCCATGATGAGCGAGGACTTGCCCGACCCCGAGACGCCGGCGGCGACGATGAGCTTCCCCTTGGGGAGGCGGACGTCGACCGACTTGAGGTTGTGGGTCGTGACCCCCTCAAGGACGATGCTGTCAGGACTCACTGCCGCCCCCGTTCGATCAGGTCGCGGACCTGGCCCTCGCAGGCCGCGAGGTCCGGGTAGGTGGAGTGGAGCACCGCGCGGACCCGGGCCGGGTCGCCGCGGTTCCAGGACTCGTAGAGCTCCTGGCGGGTCCCGAAGCGGTCGATGACCAGGTCGGCGGCGAGCCGGAAGATCCGGGACTTCTCGTCCGGGCCGATGTCCCGCCCGCCCATGTACGCGTCCAGCGCCCCGCGCAGTTCGGGGGCCGCCAGATCGCCCTCGAAGGGCTGCATGATCAGTCCCGAGGCGCCGATCTGCCGCACGATCGCCGACGCCCGGGTGGAGAAGTCCCCCGCGACGGCGTCGAGCGCGGCCGTGGAGCCGGGGGCGAGCAGGCCGGAGGAGGTGACCGCGCTCTCGGCGTCCACGGCGGCCAGCCCCAGCCGCACCAGTTCGACGTAGGAGGTCAACTCGCCCAGCATGGCGCCCACTTCGCGGAAGCGGTCGACGCCGATCGAGCGCGCCAGCAGCGAGGCGGTGCCGAGCAGGGTCCGCAGCCTCTGGTGGAACCGGAGTTGGCCGGTGTACAGCGACCACCGGTTGAGCTCGTGGAACCCGCGGGCCGCCACGCCGGCGTCGTCGAGCAGGAACACCCGCGACCGGGGGACGAAGACGTCGTCGAACACCAGCATGGCGTCCTGCTCGTCCAGCCGGGCGGCGAGGCCGCCGGAGCCCTCGGCGTACGACCGGCGGCACAGGATCCGCAGCCCCGGGGTGGCCAGCGGGATGCCGAACCAGCAGACGTAACTCGGGTCCTCGCGCAGGTAGTTGGCGGGGGAGAGGTAGATCAGCACCTCGTGGGCGTACGGGGCCAGCGTGGCGATCTGCTTGGCGCCGCGCACCACGATGCCGTCCGCGTCGCGCTTGACCACCCGCAGCCCGATCTCCGGGCGCTCCATCGGGGTGGACGAGCGGTCGATCTGCGGGTCCCCCAGGCCGTGGGTGAGCGCGATGTCGTTCTCCCGGCACCAGTGGTAGTAGCGCTCCGCGTTGCGGCCGAACTCCGGATGCACCTGGGCGAGTTGGGAACGGAAGTGGTAGAGGCCCACCACCACGTTCGCCATGAAGTCCGGCAGCCGGGACAACTGCCCGTGGGAGGCCTCGGCCCACCGGCGCGAGTTGCGCCACTTCCGGTCGAGTTCCTCCCGGGTCCTCGGCGCCAGGTAGGACAGGCTGACCGGCCGCCCCGAGAGCTCCGACCGCCAGAGCATCTCCGCGGAGTGCTCCGGCGCGTGCTGGAGGTCGTACAGCGCGGCGAGCGAGTCCAGCATCGGCCGGAACCTCGGATCCCCGACCACGTCGACCCGCCGGCCGTCGGACCAGACCTCGCGACCGTCGTCGATGCTGCGGATGAAGTCCTGCCCCCGCCAGGCCCCGCCGGGGGACCCGGGCAGGAGCTCGACCCCTGGGGTGGACGCGGCCCCGTCGGCTGCCGCGGACTGAGTAGTCGTCACTTCCCTCTCTCCTACGGCTTGCGCTCGGCCGCGCCGGAATGGAACGGCTTGTAGCTCTGCTCCTGGACGTCCGGGAAGTACTCCCGGGTGGCCTCGCCCACCAGCCGCATCAGCTCGGCGTCGACCGAGGCCGGGCCGGCCACCAGCCGGTTGAGCGGGGAGTCCGGGACGGCGTTCGACAGCCGCACACCGCGCGCCGCGTGGATCGCCACCAGCGACCGCTGGGCGTTCGCCGCGTCCCGCATCTTGTAGACCGCCTGCGGCCCGTCCGGGATCCCGATCATGGACTTGGTGCCGCCGCTGCCCAGGCAGTTCCGCGGCATGTGCAGGTGCTCGTGCCGCCACTGCTGGTGGACGAAGTGCAGCCGGAAGGCGTGGTCGATCACGGAGTGCCGCAGCCACAGCTCCGGGTCCTTGTGCCGGCCCTCGTCGACCGACCGGACGGCGTCGCTCAGCGAGCCCTGGTGGAAGGAGAGCAGCCAGCTCTCCAGGTCCCCCCAGAAGCACTTGAACAGGTCCCGGAACATGTGCTGCTTGATCGCCAGCGAGTGGGTTCCGCTGGCCGGACCGAGGTTCTCCCGGAAGCCGTGGTACTCGCCGGTGGCCAGCAGTTCGGCCATCACCCGCTGCGCCTCGACGACCGGCACCAGCAGCGCCCGGCAGGCCGCGAGGTGCTCCACGGCGCGGCTCAGGTCGGCGGCGCGCAGCGCCCGGACGGCGGCCTCCAGGTGGTCGTTGGCCTCGGCGCAGAGCAGCTCCGGGATCTGGTGGAGGGCGACGAACTCGCCGTGCAGGGTGGCGCCGTGGAGTTCGGTGGCGGCCACCGCCTCCGCGAGCAGGGCGGCCCGGGTGAACTCGTCCAGGGTCTGCCCGACGGGCTTGCGCACCCGCACGCCGGAGAGGTCGCTCTCCCACTTCGTCGCGTCGTGGCTGCCGGTGCGCAGGTCGTGCAGGAAGGAGTACAGCGGGTCGTCGATGCTCCTGGTGGCGATGGTCGAGCGCACCGCCTTCTGGTCGCGCTCCAGCAGGGCCGTCCGCACGGCCTGCTCCAGGCCCCGCACCGCCTCGACGTACGTCCGGTACCCGGCGGACTCGGCGAGGCCGATCTCGGACGTCCCGGCGAGGTCGCCCTGCCCGAAGACGCTGCGGGCGTCGAACAGCGCGGTGCCGAGGTGGCGCAGCAGCCGGTGGAAGCCGATGCTCCAGCGGCTGTACCGGGCGGTGTCGCCGAGTTCGCCCGCCAGCGTGCCGGCCCGGGTGCGCTCGGCGAGCCGGCTCAGGTTGCGCAGGGACACCTCGGCGGCCTGGAAGACGGCGCGCACCAGCGACTCGTACGAGGCGGGCGCCACCCCGCCGCCGGCCCTGGCCCGGGCCAGCAGGTCGATGCGGTGGAGCTGGTCGTAGCTCTCGGCCACCGGGCCGAGCGCGGTCGTCCTCGGACCGCCGGTGGCGGGTTCAGCCTCTGCCACGGGGGAGCCCTGCGGATCCGGCCTTGACATTCACATCATCCCCCGGTGGTCGTCGCCACGTATCGAATGGAGTCGGTCGGACAGGAGTCCACGGCGTCCAGCACGCAGTCGAGTTCGCGGTCCGTCTCCGGCTGTTTGCTGACGTAGTGCACGTCGTTGTCGAGGTCGCCCTCGAAGTTCTCGGGCGCGAGGTCCTGGCAGAGCCGGCAGTCGATGCAGGTCTCGTCGATGGTGAACCTCCCGTCCAGCGGCAGCCCGGTCGGCAGCGGCAGCTCGGTCACGTCCCGCCGCCCCCCTCGCCCCCCGGCCTGCCGTGCGGCGCGGTGAAGTTCCGCATGGTCGGCTTCGCCGAGGTCCGCAGCGCCTGCTCGAAGCGGGCGACGTCCAGGGCGCGGAAGCGGGTCGGGGCGCCCAGCCGCTCCCGGGCGCGGTCGGCGATCAGGGCGCGGGTGGCGTCGTCGCCGGAGGACGGCGGCAGGGCGATCTCCAGTGCGTCGCCGTCGACGTCGAAGGCGAAGTAGTAGGGGGCGGTGGTCATCGCCCCGAGGACGATGTCCTCGACCTCCAGCTGGGAGGTCCAGCGGGTGCCGACCCGGATCCGGTCGCCCATCCGGCCCCGGTGCCGCAGCCGCCGCAGCGGGGAGCCGCAGGCGCAGGGCGCCGCCTCGATCAGGCAGGTGTCGCCGGTCCGGTAGCGCAGCAGCGGCATGGCCCGGCTCGCCAGGGTGGTCACCGCGAGCTCGCCGACGGAGCCGTCCGGCAGGGGTGCGCCCGACGCCGGGTCGACGACCTCGAAGTAGCTCCGGGTCTCCACCAGGTGCAGGTCGCCGAGCGCGCAGAACATCGCCAGGGTGTTGGTCTCGGTCATGCCGAACATCGAGTAGGCGGTCGCGCCCCAGAGGTCGTGCAGCCGCTGCTTCTTGGCCGGGGACGACCCCTCGCCCGCCATCAGGATCCGGCTGACGGCGAGGTCCCGGCGGGGGTCCAGGCCGGCCCGCCGGGCGGTCTCGCCCAGGAACAGCGCCCTCGTCCCGGAGCACACCAGGGTGGTGGCGCCCGCGTTGCGCAGCGCCCGGACCATCCGTTCGGGCGGGCAGCCGGGGGAGGCCGCGCCGAGCGGGACGATCGTGCAGCCCAGGATCTCGAACGCCCGGTCCAGGTCCTGGCCCACGCCGGCCAGCTCGTACGGGACGGCGACGGCCACCACGTCCCGTGCGTCGACCACCGCGGCGAGCAGGCCCGCGACGGTCAGGTTGTTCTCCAGCCAGTCCTCGACGGTGAAGAACGCGCCGATCGAGCGGCCGTCGCCCGTCCCGGAGCTCTCGTCGAAGCGGATGACCTCCCGCTTCGGCACGGCCAGCAGCCCGAGCGGGTACCCGGCCTTGAGGTGCTCGCGGGTGGTGAAGGGCAGGCGCCGGAACGCCCCGGGCCGGCCCGCCGCGGCGGCCTCGGCGACCTCGCCGGGCACGTGGGCGGCGTAGAAGGGCGAGTTGGCGCACGCGTGCCGCACGGCGCGGGCGAGGGCCTGCCGGGCCCAGTCGTCGAGCCCCGGCCGGTCGAGCGCGCTCACCTCGGCGACCCGCCGGGCGATGGCGATGCGGGCGGCGACCCGGTCGCGCAGCCGGCCCGTCGACGCGTGCCCGGCGGTGGTGGTGGCGGTCGTCATCGGGACGCCTCCTCCAGGGCGGTCATGGCCGCGCGCTCCTGCCCGGCGAGTTCGCCGACGATCGCGGCCGCCTCCGCCAGCGAGCCCCGGAGGGAGGTGTCGTCGGCCTTCCGCAGCAGGGTGGCGACCTCCGTCCAGCGGTCGGCCGTCCGGCGGTAGTCGGCCGCGGCGAGGCGGTAGGCCTCGATGCCGGTCAGGCCGTGCGCCTCGTCCAGGAAGCGGGCCCAGAGCGCCCGGAAGAAGCCGCCGCCGGTGCCGCCGTCCTCCATGCTGACGCCGATCCGGCGCACCGCCGCGACCGGGTCGTCCAGCTCCTCGGACCACCTGCGCATCAGCGAGCCGGTCTTGGCGATCCCCTTGAAGCCGAGGTTGGTGATCGGCGGGGCGAGGAAGTCCCGGGCGGTGGCGAGGACCGCGCCGCGGCAGCCCTCCGGCAGCCCGGCCGGGTCGAAGTCGCCCGCGCCGAGGCGGAAGGCCAGGTTGCGGGAGCTCATCGGCCCCTTGGCGGCGCGGGCCTCGCGCAGGCTCTGCCGGGAGGTCCGCCGGACGCCGAGCGGCGCCGTCTCCGCGAGCAGGAAGGCGTCCCCGTCGTAGCCGACGCAGGTCACGTAGTGCGCGGCGAAGTGGTGGCTCTCCTCGGCGTAGTCGAGGTGGAAGCGGTCGAGCTTCAACCCCACCACCTCGCCCGCGTCGAGGGCGGCCAGCAGGCCGGCCTCCGCGCGCTCCCGGGAGGTGGTCTCCTGCTCGTGGAGTTCGAGGCCCAGCGCCCGGACGGCGTTGCGGATCAGGTGGTCGGGCTTGACCCGGCCGCCGAGGAAGGGCCCGGGCATCTGCTTCGAGTGCCAGTAGAGGAAGGAGAGGCCCTGCCCCAGGCCGAAGACCAGCGGCTCGCTGAGCTCGATGCCCTTGGTGCGGAGCATGTTGACCAGGGCCGTCGACTCGCAGTGGTCGCCCGAGTAGGGGGCGGGAGCGGTGGTCCCCATCAGGCGGTTCTCCCCTCGCGCGGGGCCTGGTGGACGATCTCCAGCACCGTTCCGTCGGCGTTGTTGCGCAGGTGGCCGTAGGTGTGGCCGAGTTCGTCGGCCTCGGTGAAGGCGATCACTTCGAGGTGCGCCGCGTCCCGCGCCAGGGTGTCGAGGGTCCGCCGGACGTCGGCCTCGGCGCGGACCTCGACGGCGAGGTGGGACATCAGCAGTCGGCGCTCCTCGGTGCTGCGCTCCCGCCAGCTGCCGTAGTGCTTGCAGGCGAAGGTCTCGATGGCGCGGCCGTCGGGCAGCACGACGGAGTTCCACCAGCCCTGGGTGCCGTACTGGCGCGGCGAGATGTACGAGGGGCCGGTCTCGACCTCGGCGATCCGCCCGGCCTCGCGGAGTCCGACCAGGTGGGCGTGCCAGTCCAGGACGGCGTCGTCGCGCTCGTAGTCGCCGAGGTAGATCCCGATGTGGTTGACCCGGGCGAGTCCGTCGGCCAGCCCGGTGACCAGGCGGTCCGTCCCGGGGCCGCACCAGCCGCGCAGGTGCGCGGCGCAGTCGACGTCCTGCCAGCTGCCGGAGGCGTCGAGGACGGCCTCCCAGACCGCGTCGAAGTCCGTGGGCCCGGGAAAGCGTCCGTCGTAGGTGGTGGAGAGTCTCGGCGTGCTCCCTGCGAGTGCGTTCACGACGCTTCCTTCCTGCCGGTGATGACCAGCCCCAACAGCACTTCCTTCACCTCGGCCACGAGGCCGGACTGCCGGAGCAGTTGCTCGACCTCGCTCCTGACGTACGAGGAGTTGATCGAGGAACGGAACCCGGGCCGCATGTCCGCCGCGATGTTGGCCTTCATGAACTGGAAGGTGACGCGGTCGACGTCCCGGCGCAGGTCGGTGACGCAGTAGTGGCCGCCGGGCCGCAGCACCCGGTGGAGTTCGGACAGCGCGCGGACCGGGTCCGCCCACTCGTGGAGGGAGGCGGAACTGAACACGTGGTCGAAGGAGTCGTCTTGGTAGGGCAGGGTCAGGACGTCCGCGCAGTCGTAGGTGCAGCGCTCCGCGAGGCCGTAACCGGCGGCGTTGGCACGCGCCCGCCGGAGCATCGCCTCGGAGATGTCGACGCCGGTGAGTTTACCCGGACTTTCCGTTTGTTTCATCCATTCCAGCCCCAAGTATCCTGGGCCGCAACCGAGTTCGAGCACCGACCCGGAGCGGATGCCGGCCCCGAGGACGTCGTCCACCTTCTCCTGGAGCCAGCCGTGGTCCCGGATGTGACGCTGCATCTCGTCGTACTTCACCGCGATCTCGTCGCCCTGCAGACCGTCCTCGGTCTCGTGGACGCGATCGGCGGCCCTGCCCCGCGCACCAGCCATGGTCGACCCGCTTTCTGCGCTCTCCCGGGGCCGTTCAGCCCGCGATGTCGGTGGTGACGTCGAGCAGCCGGCCGAAGGCGGCCTGCTCGGCGTCGGCGATCGCGGCCAGCCGGGCCCCGACCGTGTCCAGTCGCTGCTGCCGTTGCCGCGGTCCGTCTGCCGCGCCGTTGCTGTTGCTGTTGCCGGCGTCGCCGTAGCCGAGCAGCAGCTCGATCACCTCGTCCCAGTCCTGCCGGAGCTGCTCGAAGGCCCCGATCACCGGGTCGAGCCGGACCTCCCCGGAGCGGCTCCGCACCTCGCGGAGGAAGTCCAGGTAGAGGCCCCGGAAGTTGGTGCCACCGGTCCCGGCGTAGCGCCAGAACCGCCCGGTGGCGGGCACCAGCTCGACGTCGGACGCCAGCGCCTCCCGCCAGCCGGGGATCTCCGCCGCCGCCCGGCGCAGCCCGGCGATCCCGAACCGGGGCCCCCGGTCGTCGAGCACCGTCCGCGCGGCCGAGCGCATCGCGCCCCACGCCCGGTCGAGCAGCAGCGGCTCCGGGTCGGCGGTCAGCCGCTCCGGCAGCGGGCCGAGGTGGAGCTGCCGGTTCGGCGAGGGCATGAACCCCTCCGTCGAGCCGCGCGCCAGCCGGAGCGACTCGACGCTCAACTCCCGTGCCCCGCCCTGCTGTTCGGTGTCGACGACATAGGCCGTGGTGTCGTCGAGGCCGTACAGCGCGATGCAGTGGGCGGCGAAGTGGCTCTTGGAGGTGAAGTAGTCGAGGTAGTAGATGTCCACCGTCACGCCGACCACGGACCCGGCGCGCAGCAGCTCGGCGGCCCGCTGCTCGGCGGCGGCCTGGTCCGCCTCCTGCGACTCCCGGAGCTCCACGCCGAGGGCGGCGCAGGCGTTCCGCGCCAGCTCCCCGGCGCCGGTGCGCCCGGTGAGCATCGGTGTGAGCCCCGGCGCCGGCGGTTCCCAGTACTGGAAGTCGATGCCCTGCCCGAGCCCGAACAGCATCGGCTCCGAGACGTCGGCGCCGGCGTGGCGCAGCATGGCCCCCAGCGTCGTCGTCTCGCAGTGCACGCCGGGCCGCGCCTGTAGTGCCAACCGCATTGCCCCCCCTAGCAACGAGTTCCAGTGGTGCGGGGCGCGCCCGTGCGCCGCCCCGGTTCGGCTGTTACGCCGGTCGGCCGACGTCGTGGTAGCTCTGCAGGTCCAGCAGGCCCGAGCCGCTGGCGAGCACCACCACGACCGGCCGCTGCCGCCGCGCGTCGGCCTCGGCCACCACGCCGAGGGCGGCGGCGAGCGCGTGGTTGGACTCGGGCGCCAGCAGGATGCCCTCGGTCTGCAGCAGCAGCCGTCCGGCGGCGAAGGACTCGGGGTCGCCGAAGGCGACGGCGTCCAGGACGCCCTCGTGCCGCAGCAGGCTGACGATCGCGGAGCTGTGGTGGTTGCGCAGGCCCGCGGCGTGGACGGCCGGGGGGATGTAGTCCATCCCCATCGAGTAGCCCATCACCTCGGGTGTGAAGCCGGCCACGTCGGAGCGGCCGTAGCGGTAGACCCCGGCGGTGAGCCGCGGCGCCGCGGTGGACTCCGCCGCGAGGAAGCGCAGGTCGGCGCCGTCCGTACGGGCCCGCAGGTACGGCCCGATCAGGCCGCAGAGGTTGCTGCCGCCGCCCGCGCAGGCGACCAGGTGGTCGCCCCGCCCGGGGGCGCCGAGGTCCTCGCCGAGTTCCTCCAGCTGTGCCCGCACCTCCAGCCCGAGCAGGGTCTGGTGCAGGTAGACGTGCGGGGTGCCGCTGCCGGAGAGGTAGGCGGCCGACTCCTTCCCGAGCGCGTACTGGATGGCGTCGCTGATCGCGGTGCCGAGGCTGCCCGGGTGGTCGGGGACGCGGGCGAGCAGCTCGCGTCCGACCGGGGTGAACGGCGAGGGGGAGGGGTGGACCTTCGCGCCGAGCAGCTCCATGTAGTGCCGGCGGTAGGGCTTCTGCTCCAGGGAGCAGCGCACCATGAAGACCTCGGCGTCGAGGCCGAACATGCTGGCCGCGAGCGCCACGCTCATGCCCCACTGGCCGGCCCCGGTCTCGGTGACCAGGGTCCGGCGCCCCTCCTCGGCGGCGTAGTACGCCTGCGCGATGGCGGAGTTGAGCTTGAAGCTGCCGGTCGGCAGTACGTCCTCGCGCTTGAGGTAGATCCGCGCTCCGGTGCCCAGCCGCTGCTCCAGGCGCCGGGCCCGGTGCAGCGGGGTGGGCCGGCCGACGTGCCGCAGCCAGTCCTGCACCGGCTGCGGGATCGGGACCCACGGTGCGGCCGGCCGGTCGTGCTCCAGGATCGCCTTCGGGCGCACCTTCGCGGCAATCTCGGCAGGGCTCGGATTGCCCTCGTTGCGGACTTCCGGCAGGTGTCCGGGAAGATCGCCGAGAAAGTTGTACCAACGTTTGGGAAGAGTCGAATCAGACCGATTGTCCGACGTGGGAACGGCGCCCGGCAAGAAGTCGACCCGGGAATTCTTCGGGGATAAGGATGCCATGACGCCCTCCAAAAAGGACTTCGCATGGTGCCTACTGGCGGCATCCTAGGGCCAGCTTTGAACGGGGCGCAAGATTCCTGTTTCAAGGATCATGCAGGACTTCGAAAACGTGGGCAAAAAGGGCGTGCGGCCCGTGGAACATCCGGTGGAAAAGCCGCATAACGCCCGGAAGCAGGGTGGTCGACGACGGTGAACTCCACTGCCAAGTCGGCTTCCGAACAGTACAGTTGACGTTGATTCAGCCCGACCCGACTTGACAGGTCACCGTCGAAAACACCGTCGGCGGTCCACGGGTGCACGACCATTCCAAGATCGTGAATTCCAAGATCTCGCGATAGCGGGCGCCGTCGCTTCTCCCTAATTCGACGTGGGGGCCGACCGAATGACCAACGAAGCCGTCCGATCCATCTGCCGCAGCTGCCACGGCGGGTGCGGGGTTCTGCTAATTCCCGGGAACCGTGACGAGTTCACCGTGGCCGGGGACCCGGAGAATCCGAACAACCGCGGATTCCTCTGCGCGAAGGGCCGGGCGGCGCCCGCGCTCGCCCGCCACCCCGACCGGTTGACCCGCCCGCTGCGGCGGGTCGGCAGCCGTGGCAGCGGCGAGTTCGAGGAGATCGACTGGGAGGAGGCGCTCGACACCATCGCCACCAGGCTCCGCGCCGACCTCGCCGGCGCCGGGCCGCGCAGCATCGTGCTCGCCCAGGGCACCGACCGCAACTACCAGGAATGGCTGTTCCGCTTCGGGAACGCGCTGGGCACCCCGAACGTCATCGGACCGGCCCACGTGTGCTTCTACCCGCGCGTCATGGCCGGGATCCTCTCGATGGGCGCGTTCAGCTTCGTCGACTACGAGGGCGGTCCGGAGCTCGTCGTGCTGTGGGGGAGCAACAAGCCCGCGACGCACGGGGACGGCGTCATCGGCACCCGGCTGCTCGACGCCGTCAGCCGGGGGACCAGACTGATCGTCGTCGATCCGGTGCGCACCCCCGTCGCCCGGCGCGCCGAACTCCACCTGCAACTGCGGCCCGGAACGGACACCGCCCTGGCCCTGGCACTCCTCCACGAGGTCTTCGAACAGGGCCTGGAGGACGGTGAGTTCGTCTCCCGGTACGCCACCGGCGCCGAGGAACTGCGCGCCCACGTCCGGGAGTGGACACCGGAACGGGCGGCCGGGATCACCGGCGTCCCGGCCGACCTCATCCGCCGGGCCGCGACGGCGTACGGCGCCGCGGCGAGCGCGGGCATCGAACTGGGCACCGGGGCGCAGCAGAGCCGGGACTCCTTCGGCACCGCGCGGCTGCTCGTCCAGCTCTCCGGACTGTGCGGCAACGTCGACGTCCCCGGCGGCGACGTGCTGTGGGAACCCCCGGGGATCGTCGGCAGGCGCGCGATGCCCGGCTACGACCTGCTCCCGGACGGCGCCGGCGGCGACCGGCTCGTCGCCGGGCACTCGATCCTGGGCATGTCCGGCTGGGCGCACCCCGGGGCGGTCTTCGACGCCTGCCTCACCGGCGAGCCGTACCGGGTGAACAGCCTGCTCATCTTCGGGTCGAACCTGCTGGTCAGCTACGCGGACTCGGCGAAGGTGGAGGCGGCCCTGCGCGCCGTCCCCTTCATCGTGGCCGCCGACCTCTTCCTGACGCCGACGGTGCGCTACGCGGACATCGTGCTGCCGGTGCCCAGTTGGACGGAGCGGGACCAGATCGTCGAGCACGCCAACTACGTGGCCAGCCGCAACCGGGTCGTCGACCCCCTCGGCGAGAGCAGACCCGACGAGGCCATCCTCAACGAACTCGCCCACCGGCTGGGCCTGGAGGGGTTCTGGGACAGCGCCCAGGACGCCCTGGACGCACGGCTCGCGCCGATCGGAATGGACTGGAAGGCCCTCCAGGCCCAGCAGTACCGGGCCACCGGCCTGCGCTACCGCAAGTACGAACAGGAGGGGTTCAGGACGCGCTCCGGCAAGTTCACCTTCCACCACCCCGGCCTGCGGATGATGGGCTACGACCCGCTGCCCCGGTGGACCGACCGCGAGCAGCCGGACGAGGACCACCCGCTGATCCTCACCTCGCGCCACTCGACCTTCTACTTCAACTCGGAGTTCCGCCAGGTCGGCCAGCTCCGCGAGAAGGAGCCCCACCCCCGGGTCGAGCTGTCCCCGCGCGCCGCCGCCGACCGGGGCCTCGCCGACGGCGCCTGGGCCGCCGTCACCCGGCACGACCGGGCGGCCTACTTCCGGGTCAAGGTCACCGACCGGCTGCGCGACGACAGCGTCTGCGTCTCCGCCTCCTGGTGGTACCCCGAGCTCGACGGCCCGGACTCCTGGCGCCTCTCCAACGTCAACCTCCTCACCACCGACGCCGGTTCGAACGCCGAGATGGGCTCCTCCGACCTGCGCGGCTGCACCTGCCAGGTGCGGCCGCTCACCCCGGAGGAGCACGGGAGGCTGGCGGGCCTGCTCGGCATCTGAGCGTGCCGGGCGCCGCCGTCGGGGGGCGTCGTCTGGTCTAACGACCCGACAGCAGGCTCTCCAGGAACTGGCCGTGCGCGGGGACCGGGAGGCTCCGGGTCTCCGCGGGCTCGGTGGCCTCAGTGGCGTCCGGGGCCGCTACGGTCTTGGGTTCCGGGCTGACGGTCCGTGCCTGGAGGACCCGGGTCGGCTGCTCCGCCCGGCCGGAGACCATCACGCCGACGGCGTCCGCGATGCGGGTCATCGACTGGGGCTGCCCGGCGGTCACCGCCGGCGCCCGGCCGGCCGCCGCGGCCTCACCCCGCAGCCGGTCGACCTCCGCCTCCAGTGTGGCCACCCGCGCCCGCAGGTCGTCCAGCTCGCTCTTCTTCCCCATGCCCCAGGCCCTTCCCGGCCGCTCCCGGCCCTCTGACGTGCCGTTCCACCCTATCCGGGCCGCTCCCGCGCGCCCACGGGGCGGCACGGTGGCCGGGGCGGCGGCCGGACGGGGCCTGCGGCACCGGGGGTCCCGCGTTGATCGCTTGTCTACCGGTGCTGCCTAGCGTCCTTCCCGTATCCGGCCCGATCCCGGGCCGCCGTCGAAGGGAGAACACTCGTGCTCCGCAGAACTCGTGCACTGCTGACCGGTTCGGCCGTCGCCCTGGCGCTCACCATCAGCTCGACGGGCTTCACCGCCCACGCCTCCGGGGACCAGAGCGGCATCGACGCCTGCGCCCGGGAGGCGAAGGCGGCGGGCTTCGCGAAGGACAGGTCCGGTGAGGGCCGCAACGACGACGCGATCTACGCCGTCGCGATCGCCATGGCCGAGTCCGGCTGCAACCGCCTGGCCGTCCACACCAACCTGCCCACCGACCCCGACCCGGGCACCAAGGACCTCGGGGCCTGGCAGATCAACGAGCGCTGGTACCCCGAGGTGCACTACCACGACCCCGAGATCGTCACCGCCGAGAACTGGCAGGACATGGGCTGGTCGGCCCGCAAGGCCTACCGGATCGACAACGACGGCACCGGCCGGGGCTGGGCCTCCTGGGCGGCCTGGAACCTCGGCACCTACCAGCAGTACCTGGGCCAGGCCCGCGACGCGGTCAACCGCGCCTGGCAGTGACGGTCCACCGTCGGTGACGCCCCACCGGTCCCCGGCCCGAGGTCCACGAACCTCCGGCCGGGGGCCGGTGCGACGGTAGGCGTCATGAGTCGGTCACTCACATCGTGGGTGGGAGACAGGAGCGAAGCTCTTCGATCTTGACTCGGTTGAACCCGGGTGGGTTCCGGCTGGGGCGAGGCAACGTCGGTACAAGGAAAGTCGCCAGCCTGGGTTCGCCTGCGCAGCCCAGCTCCTGCCAGATTTGTGAGGCGAGGTTCGGCATGACGGGGAATGCGAGAAGTGCCACGCCCTTCAACCACCAGTAGGCGCCGTCTGCGTCCGAAGAAGCCATGGCAGCCGCCTCGGTGCACCATCGGTCGAACTCGGAAACTGCTTTGGTCGTAGAAATACGTGCGGAGTCGAGGGCTGCTGACTGTTCGGCGAACCTCAGCTCCAAGAACTCCGCGAGGAGGGATCCAGGAGAGCCTGGAAGCCTATCGGGGAGACGGTTCCAGGCCTTCTCGATGAGACTTCCAAGACGGTCGGCGAGCTCTGTATGGGCTGTCGTGAGAAAGTCTGCCACTTCGAAGCTGGCAGGCGCATCAGACAGGTCCTTCTTTGCAAGGTGGTAGCGCACAGCATCGACATCGATCGACGGTGCTGCTGCTATTTCACCCGCCCAGATCGCATGGCGAGTGCTGGTGGAGAACTTTTCCCCTGCGAGTTGATAGAAGTGATTGATCAAGCATCGCTGATAAGGCTTCATGTCACCGTGGAGGAAGCTCAGACCGACGATGCCAACTAGTGTTGCAATCACGTTGTCTATGCCCAACGTGGTGATCGTTGTGACTCCTGAGTTCGGATCGAAGGCGTTCACTCCGGTCCCGCTCAGCGTGCCGTGGACGGCGCCGGCAAGTCGGGCGAACATGAATATCCCGGCATTTGAGTAAAGTCGTTGGGGCGGTCCCGGGCGCCGGCCGGGCAAGGGAGCGCCCCACTCCTGCGGGGTACTCAGGCGGAGAAGCGCGCCCTTTTTCTCCAGGAAATTCATGGCGGTCTTTTGATGAGACTGATGAATCCCCATGCGAGAAAAGCAATCCGCAGCGCGGGCAGGTTCCGGCAATCGCAGGAAGAGGCTGGAGACCTCATGCCAGGTGAGCTTGCCTTCATCTATCAGTGGTCGAGGGTCGACGAGCAGTTCTGGCGAAACGAGCCTACTGCAGTTCCCACAGAAGTATGTACTCATTTCGGTTCCGCAAGCGGGGCAGCGGCCCGACAGCCAAGCGTCCACGACCCATCGGCCTGACGACTCGCAGTACGGGACACGCTCTGATCGGGCCAGTACGGCGCCTCGCTGCATCAGACGCCCGACAGACGATGCGACTTCGTTCTCAAAGAGGGAACGCCATTCGTCGTGGTGCGGACTGATGTAAGCGTCGACATCGATGCTAAAGGAGGCCAGATCACGCTGCATGCGCTCCCCATAACGGTCGGCGATCTCGGCGGGATCGGATCCTTCGGCGTGGGCGCGAACGTCGACCGCCGACTCGTACACGTCACTTCCAGTGATCACCAGTGGCAGGTCGCCGCGGGCTCGGAGGTGGCGCGAGATCATGTCGGACCACAGAAAAGGTCCTCCTATGTGCCCCAGATGCAGCGGGCCGTTCGGTGTGGCTTCTGGTGGAACCAGTAGATAGCTCTTCGGAGTCCGAAATTTATCTGCAAGCAACATGGGCGAAACGCGCCTTTCGCTGAATGGCTGGCTTCGGAGATGGTGAGGTCTACTGGGTCCAGGCGATTTGGGAGTTGACGGTGATCGGCGCGCCGCCGTCTGGCTGTTCGATGGGATTGTTCTGCGGAACGGTGAAATGACTTATCAGTCCCGGCTCAAATATCAAGCAAAGGCTTGATCCGCCGTATCCGAAATACCCTATCTCGTCACCCTTCTTCACTTCGCACCCGGGGGTGACGCTGATAGTGACCGAGGAGATGTCGCCCATGCCGATCGGCATGACACAGACCATCTTATTCTTGGGGGTCGCCTCGATGAAGACCAGGCCGCGCGTATTGATCGACGCCTGATACGCCTGTGAGTGGGTTCCGGTATAAGGGTTCTCATTTGCGCTCTCGGAGTGGCTGAATAGTAGCCCAGGCGCGACCTCGGCATGCCTGACTATCCCGTCCACCGGCGAATGCCAGCGATGGTAGTCGCCTCCGGACAGATGGGACTGAAACACGTCGCCGCCGATGAAGCGACTTACATGTTCATCCCCGCACTCGGGGCCGTGAAGCATGTCACCGAGCGAATAGGGTTGCCCCTTGAGCCAGAAATCGGCACTCCTGCTCACATTGCGTTCGTACTTGAAAACTCGTCCGTCGTTCGCAGAAGTGATGACCCTGGTATTCACTGGAGCAGTGATCGGGCGAAACTCCGGCCGAATCCTGCGGTGAAAGAATTCGTTGTAGGAGCCGAAGCCCCAGTGGAGGGCGTTGGGGATGACGTGGTACTGGTGAAGGTTGAGCTCCCGACGCGCCGGTGCCGAGAGCCACCCGTTGTCACCTTCGTGCAGGACGGAGCAGCTCTCCGGGCTGTCGAGAAAGAGGCACCACTCACGCTGGATGCGTCGGACAGCTTCGTTGAACTCGCGATTCCGAAACGCACTCTCACCAGCAGGCGTGATCAGCATCTGACCGAACAGCGTCGCCATCGGGAAGAGGACCCTTTTGGCGGGATCCTGATTGTACTCCGGGGCAGAGGAGACAATCAGGTTCAGGCACTGGAGCAGGGCCTCCGTGTCGGTGACCTCCTTGTAGGGATCCGGAACTTGGTCGATCATCTCTGAAACGTACATGCGAACTATCCCGTCACGGGAAATGAGGTCGCGCAATCCGCTGACCGCTGGGGATAGTTTTCCCTTGATGAGGCCGGCCCGCCCAGCGAGTTCTTTCCGCCACCGGTGGCCGGCGCTCAGATCTTGAGGCAGGTAGCCGCCGCGCCGGAGTTCGTTGTGGCGGTGGTTCAAATCATCGGGACCGCCGAGAAGACTCATCGGTGCTCCTTGAGTGGGTGTGTTCGATGGGTTTCATGTTGCGGCGCGGAGGTCCCTCCGGCAGTCCGGTAACCGATGGCCGGTAGTTCCTCTGGCGGCTGGGGGACGTGAACTCGGCTGGCGACACCTGGGTGGTGAGCATCGACGATCGCCGGGGTTGCTCGCTTCGCGCCCGCCCGCCCCTCGGTGGAGGGACGGGCGGGCGACGAGTTTCATTCCATAGCATGGATCTTCTGCTCACGGTCAATGGTTTCGCTGTGATAGTAACCGTTTCCCGAGGTCTCCGAGATGAGATCTCGCGATGCCGTACTGTAATAGCGGCCAAGCTTCAAAGAAATTAGCTGAATTAGGTTCAAGGCCCAGAAGAACTGGGTCAGAAAGTCCTGCCCGGGAAGTTCGATGTTCTCTACCGCGACGTTGCGATTCTTATCGCAGTCAGCAGCCAGTGTTTGGATGAGATTGTCCATCTTATCCTTTGTGTACTGGTCCTCCGAGTCGTCGGAGAAAAGCAGGATGCAGTGCCGCCTAGCTGGTTCCGAGAGAGTGGCCACCTCGCTGTGGCAGAACTCATGAAAAAGGTTCCGAGTGGTCGGTGCCATCGCCATTTCATTGAAGTGCATCTTTCCGAGCTTGAACAGGCTTTCGTGCCACTTGGGTGATCCCAGAAGGATGATGTTGGCGTCCTGGGTGTCCCGGGCGATGCGATCGACGTCGTCCCATCGGCCCATGAGTTCACTATCCGTGAGCTGATTGAATACGGCCTGCAGGTCCTGCGTGCCGTCTGAGGGCAGGAAGCCGAGGTGGTGAAACATGTGGAGCAGAATGGCGAAGTACTGCGGTACGTGGAAGAGTGGGTACTCGCGGTCGGCTTCGGCGAGTCGCCAGTGTGCGATGGAGATGCCGCGGTTCTTGCCGGCTTCTGCGAGTTGGGACCCTGAGGTGAGGATGAGAGTCTGGTCCTCCCGCCCCGTGAGCTCGTCGAGTGCGAGTAGTGGTTCATCCGAATTTCCACTGTAGGAGCTCACTACGAAAAGTGTATTGTCGCCTTCCAATGCGCTCGGGGGCAGGAGGAACTTCACTTCGTAGTCGTTGAGGACGAAGACGTCGATTGGTGATCCGATTTCATTGAAGTATCCTCGCAGGACGTCCGAAACGATGGCCGAACAGCCCATGCCGACAAACACTATGCGCCGAAACGATCCCTCGGTGATCCTCTCGGTCAGTGCCGGTGTCAAATCCTCGATCGAATACTCGGTGGGCTTGAGGAGTCCGGCGAAGAACTCGCTCTTCATGAACTCCTCGTACCGGGCGAGTCGCTGATCCATTTCCACTCCCTTGGGAAACATTTGCTCAGATGTTTTGTTGTCGAGGGTTTCGCTGAGCCCTCCGTGCGTTCTCAGTTGTATCCGCAGGTTCATCCGGCCTGGTAGCGAGCAAGCAAAACTTCGATCTTTTCGCCAAGGCGGATCGCTGGCTTTGTGTTCTGGTGACAACGCTCGCGGACGAGTGCAGCCGGCCACGCCGCGGCGGCGGGCATCCAACGGTGCCTGGGTGGGTGGTCGCGCTCCCGCATGGCGTTCAGGCGGGCTGCGGCTCAGTTGTCGTGCTCGCCCTTCGCGCCGATTCCAGCTGGCGGCCTCCGCCATGGCTCGGACGGGGCTTGCTTGATGAGGTCGTGTCGGATCGTCCCGCTCGGAGCTCGCGCTGTGGATGCACTGTGGACCGCGGAGAGTGGAGCTTCGACCGAAATCTCTCCACCTGTGACCGCCCGCGCTCGTGTCCCTGACCGTTTCCGAAATGGATTTGCAGTAGCGCAGTTGAGGTGCCGAGCTCCTTCGTCGAGCGGTTAGCGTGAGCCGCGGCTGCTCAACGACTGGGCACACCGGTCGGGCACATCAGAACTTGGCAGCTCTCAGAGGCCTCGAACGACGAAAGGTCTGGCTCGTTCATGCATGAAATCGATTACTGCGTCACGGCGTTGACGTCAGCCCAGTTCATCCCAGAGCGCTTCTGTCGACGGATGCACGGAAGTCGAGCCCGATGCCGCCGGCGCTGTTGACCGCAAGGATGAGGGCGCCTCTTGGTCATCCAACTGGCCCTGATTCACGGGCTGTTCGTGAGGGATCTCCGTGAGAGTGGAACCTGACTCGACGGTGCTGCATCAGCTGTACGGAAGCAGCTTCACCGCCTTCGTCCTCATGCAGAAGGAAGGCTATGACCTGTACGCGCTCGCACGCCTGGGCGACCCTGACCTGGGCTACAGTGCCGTCCGCTGCGCGCTCCAACACGCGGCAGAGGACTGGGGAAGGCTACTCCGCGAGCAGAGCCCCGCTGCGTGCGTATGGCAAATGGTCCGGGATTGTGTGACTGAGGCTCGGGTTCACGTGTCAGCCCCGGCCGCGGACAATCTCCACCAGCGACTGCCGGCGGCCCAGGCCGATGTGGAACTGCTGCACCGTCTGGGTCTGTCGGTGGAGCAGGCGGCGGACCTGATGGGCCGGGCAGCCTCCGAGACGGTGGCCGACCTGCTGATGGCCAGACGGACCTTGAGGAATCCCGCCGGGGCTGGGGACGCGACCACGGCGGCCGACGTAGTCGGGCTGCCCGAGGCGCTCAGATGAGGGCCTCGAAGTGGCGGAGGGCCTTGAGGAGGAGCACCCGGGCGCCTGTCTGTTCGACGCCCAGCCGCATCAGGTGCCGCAGCTCCTCCTCGTACCGCTCCATCTCGGCGAGCCTGCGGGGCTCGCCCGGAAACGATGCCACGTCGGGGGCGTCGGTGTAGTAGTCGGCGCCGGTGAGGGTCTCGTTGTAGATCAGTTCCCTCAGCGGGCTCGACCCGAAATCGAGCTTGGTCATCGAGGAGACCGAGCTGGCGACGAGGTGCTTCCTCGTGATGATCCGAATGTCGAAGTTCTCGCGGTAGGTCAGGCTGATGAGGTGATTGATCTGTTCGGCCATGACCTGAGGGGACCCGATCTCACGGTAGAGGCTGTCCTCTTCCAGGAAGAACGCAGCGCCGGCGGGGTTCGCGAAGAATAGCTCCTGTCGACGGCGTCGCAGCGCGGCGCGTCGCTCCAACTCGTCGTTCAGGCAAGGCTTCCGGTGTGCCGCGAACAGGGCCCGGTAGTAGCTGGGGGTCTGCGCGAGACCAGGAACGATCTTGGCTTCGTAGGTGATGAGGAATGCGGCAGCGCTCTCCAGGGCGATCAGTCGCTGGACGTCCGCCGCGACCAGGTCGCGGTAGGCGTGCAGCCAGTGCGACTTGGCAGCCTGGGCGTGCATCACCAGCTCCTCGACCGCGGACTGTACCTCGGGGGCGGCCTGGAAGGCGTTGAGGAATTTGGCGGCGTCCCCTGGCTTGGGGGCCTGCCACCCGTTCTCCAGGCGGCTGAGCTTGGCTGCCGACCAGCCGACTCGACGAGCGGCGGCGGCAAGAGTGAGATCACCCCGCAGGGCCCTCAGCTGGACACCTGCCAGCATCGCGGCGGCGATCGGGTTCCGGGCCGGATCGGCACCCGGCCGCGAAAGGGCGAGCCCGTTGTCGCTGCGCATGTCATCGTGCGAGATGAAAGGCATGCAGCCCCTCCTGTGGGAGACTTTCCGCCTGAGTCTCCCACAGGAGGGGCCGCGTACCTCCGTATGTCTTCTACGGAGCTGTCGCTGGACAGGTGATTCAGGTTTCGATCATGTGATCGAAATCCCCGTTCTGCATACCCTCACGGAGAGCCTTGATCTCGCCCGGCGTGTAGATGAGCACTGGCCCCTCCGGGTATCGGCTGTTGCGCACCGCCACGTCCCCCTCGGCCAGCTTGGCGAACTCCACGCACTGCCCTTCTATATTGCTGGCTTTGGACTTCACCCAGGTCACGCCGTGGATGGAGCTCGCCGGCATGCCATTCCAGAACTCGCTCAAATGAATCCCGCCTCCTCTTTGTTGAATGATGCGTTGGCCAGGGGTCGTCCTGCGTGGCTGCCCTCTGGGTGCTCAGTGACTCTCGCACGCCGGCTCAGAACCGCGAAGCTCGTTAGCGTAGTAGGCATGGTCGTCTGCCATTCTTTGGCAAGATAGGGAAATATGCTGGAGCCTGTGTGGTCCGGATATTAGCGTACTCCTGTCGGGTCCGCGGGTATCTCAGGATTTCTGCGACCCCTGCGGTCGATCCGATCGAACCTGTGACCTGGAGGAGAAATGGCTCGCATCAACGGGGATTCACCGTCTCGGGAGAACCCGGTGGCGTACTTCGATATCAATACCTATCGATGGGTTGCTGAACTGTCCAATCGAGACTTCATGCGTCTCCGGGACCGTGTTCTCGGTATGCCGGGATTTGACTCCCGCACCCGATCTCTCAAGGCGAGTTTCCACAGCAATGGCGTGACCGGAATTCCAGGCCTGCTCCAGAGCGACGCTGTATGGAAAGCCGCAGCCCAGCACGACTTCCGCTACACGATAGGACCGAACGTCATGGATGGGGCGGCTGCGGATCGGGATCGGGAGGAAGCCGATACGCAGTTC
The DNA here is from genome assembly GCF_042731675.1 of Kitasatospora sp. NPDC059827. Taxonomy (NCBI): domain Bacteria; kingdom Bacillati; phylum Actinomycetota; class Actinomycetes; order Kitasatosporales; family Streptomycetaceae; genus Kitasatospora; species Kitasatospora sp. NPDC059827. The sequence goes on from NZ_JBHWIV010000013.1 coordinate 43,232, forward strand.
CACCGGGAAATATCGGAGATCAGGCGCTTGAACACCGGACAGCAATGGCTGGACCAGTATCTCGAGCCTGTCGACCGGACGCTTGCGAGGACCCATGCGGACGCGAAGTGGGCCATCCTCCGATTGCTCGGCAAGACGAGCTACTACCGGAGCCCAGTGAACCCTGCGGTTTCTTTCGGGGAATCCGCCCGAAAGGAAGGGTGGTTGTCCGGGCCAGCCGAAGGAATTGATGCCTACTGGGGCTGAATCCCGGTCGCGGGGGACCGCCGGGTCCTCCTGTTCATCGCGGTCCGGACCGCGATGAACAGGAGGACCAACGCCGGCCGGAGTCAGCCGCGGTTCGCAATCCGCGAGTCGCCTGAGTTCAGGCTGATTCCGATCGACATCCACGGGATGCCCTCGGACGTACCGTCCACAGCACCCGCCCTCCCGAGCCCGGCGTGGTAGAGGCCGTCGCGGGCCGCGAGCCAGTAGTCGTCCGGCTCGGAGCTGACGTCGGAGACCAGTGCTCCGTCGCCCGACACGATCAGCAGACTCACCATGCCGGTCTCGCTCTGGCCGGCGGCCGGAGTACTGAGAGGTGACAGGTCCCATTCCGCTCGGACGGTAACCGATTCGCCCGCCGCGATTCGGGTGGCGTTCTTCTGAACGGCCTCCACGGCGGCGATGACCGGTCCTGCGGCAGTCCGCCCGGCGTTCGAGGTGCTCTCCAGCAAGGGGCCTGCCCCTTTCAGGAACCGCGCCAGGTCGGCGAACGTGGCGAGGCTGTCGGGCAGATCGGCCGTTTCGGCTATGGACTTGACCTCACCAACCCTGACCGACAGAAGTGGTACCTCGGCGTACAGCTCCTCGAGCTCGCGCTCGGGATGGGGCGCCATCAGCACGTAGATGGCCTGGCCGAGGCCGTTGATCACGTGGACTTCCTGGCTCAACTCGATGGTCATGACGAATTCTCCATCCTCGTGTCGGCCCCTGAGCGCCGCGCTACAGCACTCGTGCTTTCCGCCCCTTCGGGCGCCGGGCTCGTAGTGCCTCCACGGTCGTCGTACGGTGACAGTCCGCCCAGCGGATTTTGCGATAGCGCACGTTTTCCAGAGGAGAGGCTGCCATTCAGGCGGACGATCGCGTCCCGCTGTTCGGTCGGACGGGTCGCCCCAAAGGTGCACCGAGCAGGCGGTTCTCGACGGCGGGGATGGCCTGCGGCTGCCCAGCCTTGTACAGAAGGTCGACGAGTTCGGTTCCCAGCTGATGGCACTGGGGCCAGCTCATGTCCAGTCGGAACCAGTTGGCCTGGGCGTTGCGAAGCGCCAGCTGGAGCGGCTCGGAGTCCGGCTGGCACCACACCGCGCGGTTCTTAGCTGTGCTGATCCATAAATGTGTGGCATGGGCGAGGTTCCCGCTGCGCGTCTCGAGGGTGGCTTGGGCCTCCATGACGTCGCCCATGTGGATGGAGTGTGAACCGTGGTCCCGGAGGACCTGGTGTTCCCACGTGGCGGCGATTCGGCCTGCCTCCACGAGGTTCCCGTTGTGCATGGCTCGTACCAGTGCTGACCGGAGGTCAGTCTCCGGGGCCGGCGCAGCGGACCCGGGAGCCGGCCCGGCTGCCGGACGGTCGTCCGGGTCTGTGGATGTGCGAGGGGCTGTCGTGCGCCGCGGCGGGCGGGTGTCGCAAAAGATCACGGACCCCTCGTCCAGCGCCGCCTCCGCGACTGCTTCATCGTGGGCCTGGGCCACGGACTTCGCCTGTCGCGCGCTCATGAGCCGGGTGAGCGCCTTGGTGTAAGCCGGGACGGTCCACGAGCTCCGCCCCCTGGGTTGGGTGACTGAGCCCCACCGTATGACGTGAGCCGGCAGCTGTAGGTCGGTGGGCTGGAGACTGCCGCACGATGGATCGGCGATCAGGTCGACGATGACCCGTGTGGTGCCGGGTGCTCGGCGCGCGAGCTCCAGGTCGAGCCATTGCCACGGCAATGCGGTGGAGCGCATGCGCCTTTCCGTGGTTTTTGACAGGAGAAGGTGTATCTGCCGGTGCTTGCGCTCCCGCACGATCTGCCCACACAGGTAGATCAGTAGTGGCCCCGTTGTCACGGCTGCGGTGTGGATGCGTGCGAGGACCGATTGGGGTTCACCTGGGTTGATGATCTGGACAACGTCGATAGCCCCTGGGCAGTCGGGAAGCAGCGCAGCGGGCGGGACTGCCGCCATCGCCGCGACGCCCAGTTCGGAGTCGAAGTGGTGGTTCCTGAGGTTCGCAGCAGTGGCCAGGAGCAGGAGGTGGCCACGGACTTCTTCGTGCATGATCGTTACCGATGCCTCTCTCGGGCTTTCGCTCTGATGCACCGTCATGTTCGTTCGTGTGTGACGACGAGGTCGCGGATCAGAGGCCGTGGCGCATCCATTCGGTGATCAACAGGATTTCGCGCCAACTCCGTTGGGATCGTAGTACGTCTGACCGCAGCTCGGCTGTGCCTCGTCGTTGCCTCCGCGGGCAGCCGACGGGCCACTCGGGCCTGCTGAGGCATCCCCGGCCTCGTTGCGGGGCATGGGTGGTCGATGCTGTGGCGGGGATTCCCGTGCTGGTCGGTTGTCGTTTTCCGCACACGCCTGGGGATCCCTTCGTAGGGATTGGCTAATCCGATCGGCTGGCCACTGGTTCTGATTTACCGTCAATTCAGTCGAAGATTGGCCCGGTTGAAATGCGGACCCGCATCGAGGCTCCGGCCCGCTGGGTGCGGGCAGTCTGCGGCTCCAACCGCTGTCACCCCGACGTCCGGTCCGTCTTTGCCGCCCGACGAGACGAGGAAGCGCATGACCGACATCGTGGCGGACCGGCTCCACGGTCCGCCCTGCACCGGAGTTCCTCTCCAGATCTTCTTCCCCTCCCAGGAAAGCGAGAACGCCTTGCGCCCTACGCCCGACGAACGGCGTGCGCTGTCCTGTTGCGCGAGATGCCGACCGCACGTTCGGGCCGTCTGCCTGGAACGGCAGATGGCTCACGGGATCACCGGCCAGAACGGCATCGCCGGTGGGACGACCTCGGCCCAGCGCCGTGAACTGATCCGTCTGCGGACACAGGACTCGGTGCAGGTCGGGCGCCTGGTGCGGGCGATCGAGCGGCAACTGGGGTACTTGCCCGGCCTGGTCCATGGCTAGTCGGACCGCAGGTCGGCACGCCCGCTCGTCATGCCTGGCGATGGCGCTCGCTGCCGCTCTGCTGACAGCGTCCTGCACTTATTTCGGCGGTGCCTTCTCGTCGGGTGACGGGTCGGATCTCGCGACATCGCCCGGCTGGGACGAGGCTCAGTGGGGCCGCTGGGCTTCGCGCAACGGACTGGACCAGGATCTGTCCCCAGGTTCTTGGAGCCAGGAGGACATGCGGCGTGCCAGGGACTCCGGCCAGGCGGCCGGAGTGCCCGTGGGAGGGGCGAGTGATCCCGTTCCGGCGCCGGTCGAGGCCCGGACGTCGCCTCCTCGGGACGCGACGTCAGCGGTGTTCGGCAAGATCTTCATGCACGGTTCGACCGGTGAACTCGCCTGCTCCGGCACGGTGGTGAAGGATCCGACGCGGCCCGGCCGGAGCAACCTCGTGTGGACGGCGGCCCATTGTTTGCACGAGGGAAAGGGCGGGCAACTGATGACGGCTGTCGTCTTTCTTCCTGGCTTCGACGGTGATGCGACGTCGGTGGCATCGTCGCACCGTTTCGGCGTGTGGAGTGGGGTGCGCTCCATCGTGTCGCCGCAGTGGATCAATGAGGGCGGACACCTTGGCGGCCCGGTCAGTCAGTTCGACTTCGGCATCCTGCAAGTAGCCCCGAACAGCGGTGGACAGTCGCTGGAGGAGGTGGTCGGCGGAGCCGTCCCGGTCCGGTTCGGCCTTCCCCGGGAGCAGATCGGCCGGGTGACGGTCTTCGGTTACCCTGCGGCGGCGCCGTTCGACGGCAACAGGCTGACCGTCTGCGACTCCGTGCTGCCGCCGACGAGACTCTCGTTCGACGTCTCCCGGCCGAGCATGCTCGCGACCGGTTGCACTATGACGGGTGGCTCCAGCGGCGGCGGCTGGATCATCGACAACGGGAGCCCGAACCGTGGCCTCGTCAGCAACTCCTCGATCGGTCCGAACCCCGCTCAGTGGTTGGCCGGCCCGGCGCTGCAGGACGAAGCTCTCGAGCTGTTCCGGTACTTCACCCTCTCTCGTACGGCTCCGCCACTCACGGCCTCAGCATTGTCACCACAGTCACCCCATCGTCGGCCTTGAGACTGACCACGGTCTCCGGCACAACAGCGAGATCGGAAACGACATGGCACGAAGCACCACACACGACCGATCCTGTGCACTGCGCGGATCCCCCGTCTTCCGCGCTGGTTTCAGCGGAGCCTGCTATCGGGACCTCGTCCAGCTGCACTACACGGAGTTCGCGAAGCTGTGGACGAGCGTGCTCCGGGCACCGCCCCGGACAACCGAGGTGCGCCGTCTCCAACGGAGCTTCCGCTGGTGGCAGTGCCCTGTCCACGACTGTTTCCCAAGGGTCCTCACGTCTCTTGCCTCCGGTGGTGTTCGCCTGCCCCTGGCTCAGTACGGCTTCCGGGTCTCGTTCGCCCGGACTGTCCGCCCGGAGAGCTCCTCGGCGGCCTACGAGGAGCACCGTCGAGCGCTGGCGCAGTTCCGGGTCAATCTCCACGAGATCGGGGCCTGGCCCGATCCACGCATCGTGGCCCATCGCTACGCACTCGCCGTACACCCGTTCTGCTACCGCCCCCGGACGCAACCCGAGCGAGCCTACGACGGTATCGACGAGGTTCTGTCCGTCCTGTCCGCCGCCCGTGGACCGGTGCCGGCTGGCCGCGGCCCACGGGCAGAGCAGGTCAGCTCCGGGACACGCTGGAGGCATCAGCCGGGAGCTTGGCCACCGCCCCGGCATCCGATTGGATGAGGACCGGGGGCCTCGCGGGCGGTTGGGGACATCCGAACCAGCCCCACAACGTCTTTTCGCTCTGTTCCCACCGGTTCCTGTCACGCCCTCCGGGGCCACGTGAGGTGTCGATTCGCGTGGATGCACCGGACGAGACGCAGTGGGCCAGTTCACGAATCCGTCCACATGAGAACAGCGCCACTGCTGTCGATGTTGAAAGGACTTACACGCATGGCGTTTTTACGGAGAGGTTCCCGGCCTTCTTCCGGAACGCCCTTCCGAGGAACGAACCTGGTCGGCAATCTTGAAGTGTCCAGAGGGGTCGTCACCGTCGGTCTCGTCCTCGGTCTGGCCGGCACCATCGCCGCACTCGTCATCCCTGTTCAGCTCTTCGGTGAGGCTCGACGAAACGACCAATTGTCCTCGCAGGTCACAGCGATGAACGGTCAGACGACACCCGTGGGGTTCGTCGACGACGGGGAGGGTGTGCAGATCAAGGACTCCGGACCGTTGACCGCCGTGGACCGGGACTTCGTCCGCCGCGTCATGCTGGCGGGTCTGTGGGAGGTGCCCGCTGGTACGAAGGCCAAGTCCGCAGGGACCACTGATGCGGTGAAGACCGCCGGAGAGCACATGGTGGCGGGCCATCAGGCACTCAATCTTTCTGTACAGACCACCGCACAGATCCTCGGGATCGACAAGATGCCGAAGGAAGCCAATCCCGACCAGAAGAACTGGTTGGCTCAGATCATGAGTGCGCCGCCCGAAAAATTCGACCGCACCTTTGTCCAGTTGGCGCGGAGCGCTCACGGCATGATCTTCGACGTCCTGGCCTTCACGCGGACCGGCACGAAGAACAGTCGAATCCGCGCCTTGGCGGACCAGGCCGACGAGATCGTTCGTGACCACATGAAGGTGCTGGAGAACACCGGTCTCTGGAATAGCTAGAAGAGGCATCATACATGACAATGCACCCGAAGAAGAATGCACTGTTCACCCGCGGCATCAGGTCGATCGCCTCCGGGGTGGCGATGATGGTGGTCCTGGTCGCTGCGGGCTGCGCAGGTGAACACTCCGGATCGGCCCCGGTCGCGACCCGGCAGTCGCCCGGCGCCGACACCGTGCCGAAGGACGGCACCCCCGGTGGATCGACCTCGCCGGCACCGGGAGGAGCGGATTCCCTCCTGGTCAAGGAGGACCCGGTCATCGGCCGGTTCTTGACCGACGGCCTCGGCAACTCGCTGTACGTGTACGACCTTGACAGCGCCAACCCCCCCAAGTCGGCCTGCACGTCCGACTGTGCGCAGACATGGCTCCCGGCCCTTGCCAGCGCCACCATGAAGCAGCCCGCCGGAGTCACCGGCAAAGTGGGCACACTGACGCGCGATGACACCACGATCCAGTTGACCATCGCCGGACACCCGGTGTACCGATACACGAAGGACGTCATGCCCGGTGACACCAAAGGGAAGGATGCGACCGGCTGGTCCCTCGTCGGGCCGGACGGGGCGAAGGCCGCCGCGCCCACGACGGACAAGAAATCGAAGACACCCTCGTCACGCCCGACGGACAGCAGTGCGAACAAGGGTACGGAGAAGCCTGCCGGTCGCCAACGCCTCACGGTCGTTGTCCTGCCCACAGTCGGGGAGGTGCTGGCTCTCGACGGCCGTGTCCTCTACGTCAACGGCGACGGTCTCCAGGTCGGAGGTGGCAGGCACTGTCGTGACTCCTGCATGGCCGGGTGGCAGCAGGCCAGGAGTATTGAGAGCTCGTCGCTGCGTCTGGTGGTCGCCGGGACGATCGACGTGAGCTCGGTGGGCGAGATCCTCGTTGAGGACAAGACGCACCAGCTCACCATCGGCGGGCACCGGGTCTACACCTACAACGGCGACTACACTGCGGCTGACGTCAATGGCCTTGGTATGAAGGGATGTTGGTGGCCCATCTCTTCGAAGGGTCTCGTCACCGGATCGACTCCGGCCGGTAAATGAGGCGTCCCTGGATACCCAGCAGGGTTCCTGTCGCTTATCCGACGGAATTCCCTTTCCACCGTTCCCACTTGGAGGACTCTCGTGCGCAGCCGAACTGAGGCGGCAAAGGCAGATGGGCCACAGTCGTCACCTCGTCTCCAGAGGGAGTCGTTCCGACGTAGGCCGGCCGGTCGACTGGTGTCGGCGGTGGTGGTCGCAGCGGCATCGGTTGTGGCCTACCAGGTCGTCACTCGTTCCTCCACCGCAGCTCGTCAGTTCCTCGACTTCGGTGCCGGCGTCCTCGCCCTGGTCTGTCTGACCTCAGCTGTCATGTGGGGGCTTACCGCAGCCGACCGACTTCTGCTCTACTCGAACCACCGACTTGCGGCGCAGAGCGTACACCGAATCCTCGCCGTTGCCGGCCTGGTGTTCCTCTTCCTGCACATCTGGATCAAGGTGACGGAAGGGCATGCCAGTGCACTCGCGGCCGTCGTGCCGTTCGTCGACGCTGACCAGCCCGTCCTGATCGGGTTGGGTACCTTGGCCGGGCTCGGGTTCCTCGGCGTCGCGGTCACCGGGGCCCTGCGCACCAAGTTCACCTCCCGGCGCGGGGCGCTGGTTTGGCGTGGCCTCCACATGCTCTCCTACCTGGCCTGGGGCGCGTCACTTGTCCACGGCCTCAAGTCCGGCCGGGCCGGTAAGGACTGGGTCACGGTCGCCTACGCGGCGTGCCTGGTCGTCGTGGCCCTCACCCTCATCCTGAAGGTTCGGTCCGCCGACCGCCTTCCGTCGACCACATCGCCGGGTCCGGCGGCCGGCGGCCCGTCTCGAGTGCCGCCGCAGCAGTCAACTGAGCAGTCGGCGAGGCAGGAGGAAGCCTCGCCCGGTCCGGCCGACCCGAACGCAGCGTACTGGGGCACCGGGACATGAGCGGTGTCCGACCGATCGTCGGCTCCTTCGGCCCCGCCAGGCTCCTCGCCGGAACCGAGTTCGGCCGACTCGACCGCGCCCGGCACAGCGCCGTCCACGGCCGGCTGCCTGCCCTGGCGCTCGACGAGCTGATCACCCTGACTCGGCAGATCGACCTCCGTGGGCGGGGAGGGGCCGGCTTCCCGTTCGCACGCAAGGTGGAGGCGGTGCGGGAGGCCGTCCGAACCACGAGCACCGTCCCGGCAGTCGTCGTCAACGGTACGGAAGGAGAGCCGAGTTGCCTCAAGGACACCGCTCTGCTGCTCAACACCCCTCATCTCGTCCTCGACGGCGCGGAGGTCGCGGCTGTCGCTCTCCGCGCCGACAGGGTCGTCGTCGGGGTGACCCGCGATGACGTTCTGGAGTCGGTCCGGCAGGCGCTCGACGAACGTCCCCCGACCGCGGTCGAGATCACGGTCGAGCAGTTGCCGGAACGATTCGTCACGGGTGAGGGGTCAGCGCTGACGAACGGCCTCAACGGCGGTCCGGCCCTCCCGTCCGGACGCAAGGTCCGCACCAGCGATCGGGGACTGGGCGATCGGCCGACCTTGCTGTCCAATACCGAGACCTTCGCGCAACTGGCTGCCGCTGCCCGGCTGGGCAGCGAGGAGTTCGCGTCCATCGGTACCCGGGAGGAGCCCGGTACCGTCCTGCTCACCGTGGCGGGCGAGGCCGTCGTCGAATCCCCGATCGGCGTGCCACTCACCTACATCCTGCAGATGTGCGGCATGACCGTCGGCCAAGGCCTGCTCGTGGGCGGCTACCACGGCATGTGGCTCAGCCCCGACGTCAGCGCGGTTGCCCTCGTGTCACGCGAGTCCCTGCGCTCCCACGGCGCGACACTGGGGGCGGGAGCGGTCCTGCCCTTGCCGGTAGAGACCTGTCCGCTCGGCGAAACCGCCCTCGTGGCGCGGTACATGGCGGGGGAGTCGGCGCAGCAGTGCGGGCCCTGCGTGTGGGGCCTGGCCCGGCTGGCCGACGAGCTCCAGGCGTTGACCGTCGTCGGCGGTGACGCCGCTCACAAGGCCGTGTTGTCACACGTCCGAGGCGTCCTGGGCCGCGGCGCGTGCAGCCACCCTGACGGCACGTCCCGTTTCGTCGCCTCTGCGCTCAAGGCGTTCCCCGAGGACGTGAATCGGCACGTCCACGGCGGCGGCTGCGGAAGACCGGTCCTGGGCGTCCTTCCCCTGGACGGTGCCGGCGTCGACACCTCGAAGGAACGGCTCCAGGTCGACTGGACGCTGTGCCGTGCCCACGGCCTCTGCGCCGATGTCCTCCCGGATGTCATCCGGCTCGGCCCGGACGGATACCCACTGTCCGCGGACATGCCGGTCACCCGCGAACAGCACGTGAACGCGGTACGGGCGGTGCGCCGATGTCCCGCCCTGGCCCTCAAGGTCGTCGGCTAGCGGCAGCAGCCAGATCTCGGTCGGGACGGTACGTAGCCGGCCGAGGCGTCTCATACCTCTGTCCAGACAAGGAAGTAAGCGTCATGGAGGAAGTGCTCCCGCCCTCGCACAACCATGTCCGCCGCTCGCTCCAGCGCGCGGTGGAGGGCTTCTTGACGAACCTGCTGGAGATCATGGAGCATCGTAGCGGCCGCGGCGGCCCCGCCGTCCTCGGGCCCGGCTACCGGGACGCGGTCGCCAAGGCCTTCACCTCCTCATCGCTCGCCACCTGGGCGGGTTGCGATTGGGCCGGTCCAACCCCTGACGCTCCTCAGCAGCCCGGTGAGCCGGCTCTCCGACTCGCCCAGGCCGACGCCCCGGCCATCACGGACCGCAGGCAGGCATTCCGTCTCCTCTTCGACGCGCTCACCGGGCGGATCACCGTGTCGGCCGAAACCCTCCGCTCCCTGACCTCCTCGGCGGACTGGCCGGACCTTCCCCGGTGTGTTCAGTTGGTCGCCGTTGCCGACGAGGGGGGCGCGCCGCGCGTTCTGCCGCGAAGGTCGATCCTGGTGAACGCTGGACAAGGGGAGCTCAACGTCCTCGTCCCTGATCCCGAGGGCCGCCGTCCCACGACGATCCAGAAGGCCCTGGAGGGGAGGATGGCGGTGATCGGTCCCGTCGTCGACCTGGCCGAGGCAGGTACCTCACTCCGCTGGGCCCGACGACTCTTCGCGATCCGACGTGAGCAACAGCCCCTTGGGGGCAGCATCACCTACGTCGAAGACCAGGTCGCCGCACTGTTGTTGCTCCAGGACGAAGCCCTTGCCGCCTTCGCCCACGACAAGCTCCTCAAACCGATGTCGAACCTCACCTACTACCAGCGCGAGCAGCTCAGTGAGACGCTCGCCGTCTGGGTCGCCTGCGGCGGACCCACTGCGACGGCCAAGGCCCTCGGCGTTCACCCGCAGACGGTCCGCTATCGGATCCGCAAGCTGGAGAAGCTCTTCGGGAGTGCTCTGTACGATCCTCGCGTCCGGTTCGAACTGCAAGTCGCCGCCCGGATCCACCTGTTGGCCCCGGGGCTCCGACGCAGCCATCAGCCCGCTCACGATGCCCCCGGCCCGGATACCGGGCGGCCGCGTTCACCCCTCGTCCGTGAGGGGCAGTCCACCGCGTTCCCCATTCGTCCGTAGCGGCATCGACCATCACGTCCAGCTTGGAGCGAGCACCGTATGGATTCCCGAGCCGACACGGACCTCCTCGGTCGGAATCCGGCCCCGGAAGTCCTTCGCCGCCTCCCGACCGCACCTTCCTCCGACGCGGGGACCGGCGCGGGCGGAGGCCCGCGCATACCCGACGTGCTCTACTGGATCCACCGGATCGACCTCTTCCACCGCCGGTGCGCCCGCGCACGCGCTGAACACAAGGCGCCGCCCCAGGCGGCCCTCGCTGCCGACGCCTGCGCCCAAAGCACGGGGCACGCCGTCGCAGTCCTCACCCGCGCCGTACGAGAGGCTCTCGTGCGCGCCGGCAGTCAGCCGCATCCGCGGTTCCAGACCGGTGAGATCGACTGGGAGTACTGGATCCACGCCACCTGCAGCCTTCGCGCGGAATCGGCGATCTGCGCCACGCTTGCCGCCGCTGCCGGTGACGAGTACCACACGCTGGCCGAGGCAGCTCGCACCCTCTACGAGGACATGGCGAGGGTTGACGTGTTCAATTGGTGGCTGGTCACAGTGGACCCGCTCTACCGGGCCTGGCTCGACGGTCCGCTGTGCGGGGCCAGTTCGCCGCCGCAACTCCTCCGGGACCGCCAAGCCCTGTACGAGGCCTACCCGGCGCTGGCCGATGGGTGGGATCTCCAGGCTGGGCTGTCCGCCGGCGACTGCTATCCCCTGGGCAGCCTTGAACGGTACGTCCCGGATTCCCGCGGAGACTGGTGGGCCATCATCATCGCTGCCCCCGATTTCATGGACGATCCCCGGGACTGGCCGGAGCCGACCGCTGCGGTAGTGGCGAGCAGGGTGCCCACGGGGACGACCGATGCTTCGAGCTGTTACGTCCTGGCCAATGCGGTCCACGCCCGCCGGGCCTTGACCACCATCGCTCGCGGACGGGAGAACGACCGCCTGGAGGACCTTGCGACCCTGCTGTACGACAAGCCCTGAATTCGGCCTCTGTCGAGCCGCCTGGCGGGGACCCACGCCCGGAGGGCCCGGGCGAACGGCCGCATGCAGAGCATCCATGGACGTCGACAGCACTCGGGCCCTCAATGCGGCTGACCGGCAGGTGCTCTCGGAACCGGCGTATGAAGCAAGACCGCACGGGGTGCCTGCTGCGTTGCCTCTCCGAGTTGAAACCCTCGAACGGTACGTGTCAGATTTATTCACTGTTCAACAGTCACGAACCTCCGACCGCTGAAGGCGAGCCCTGGCGGACAGATCTGATGGGCAGACACATGGCAAGACACCCCCTGGTAGCGCTGAGGGCCTCGACCGGACTATCGCAGAGCGCGTATGCGCAGCTGATCGCCCGTACCGCTACGGCGCTCGGGCTCGGACAGATGGCCGCGCGCAGGGAGAAGGTGTCCCGCTGGGAATCCGGCCGGATCGTCCCGGAGTTCGGTGCCCAGCTCGCGATTGCCCGCATACACCACGTGGACCAGGACGTCGTACTGCGCTTGGGTTGGCCGCAATGGCTCCTGGCGGCCAACGGCAATCGCGAGATCCTTGAACAGCCGTGGAGTCAGCAGGGTGCCATATCCGTCGCCCGGCACACAGCGGCGACGGGAGAGCCCGGCCCAGGCCTGATCGCCACAGGACCATCCCTCATCGCCCAGATCCGCGGTGCCATCTCTGCCCTCGGAAGTGGCTCTCGCCCACTCGAGCGGGCCGGCCCTCGCATCGCCCCCGAAGTAGTCGCATGGGCCGAACACCGTATCCGAGCGCTCGAACACCTCGAGGCCGGCAGCCCCCTCACCCCAGAGCTGCTCCACTACTCCGCCCGCGCAGAGCACCAGCTGATCAGCGATCTCCTGACCCGCTGTGGATACGACCGAGCCACCGGGCCCAGGCTGCTCCGGCTCGCCGCCCGCACCGCTGCCCTGTGCACCTGGACCAGCGCAGCACTGGGAGAGGAGCTCAAGGCCGAGCGCTATGCGCTGGCAGCGATCCGCGCCGCTTCAGCCGCCGGGGCACCCCGGCTCACTGCCGCTTGCCTTGCCCTGCTCGCCAGTGGGCACATGCGCTGCGGCCATTCCCAGGAGTCGCTCTCCACGCTACAGGCGGTCGATGCGATCTTCCCCCGCCCCACCGCCCGCCTGGCCGTCATTCTCCGTTCCACCCAGGCCATCGCCTTCGCCGGGTGTGCCGAGCCCACCACCGCACTGGGATTCCTGCAAGACGCAGAACACGCCTTTCTCGCAGTCGATGCGCAGTGGGACGAAGAAGCGGACCCGTACGCCGGCAACATAGACGAGGAGTTCCTGACCCTGGCCGGCGGTGGTACCTGGCTGCGCCTGGGGAAACCGGCGCGAGCGCTTCCCTGCTTCGGCGGTTTCCTCGAACGTAGTGCACTTCCGGATCGGCCTCCGACGCCCTACGATTCCGTCCAACTGTGTGCAGTCGTGGAGATCCAGGCAGCTGCCGGACTGATCGAGGAAGCCGCGGCCACCGTCCGCAGAGCTGTCGACCGCGTGGGCGGCCTGCCTCCAGGGCTGGCCGCCCAGTTCAGACGACACCTGGCCCCCCATGCGAAGAATCCGTTTGTGGGAGAGGCGCTCGACTACTTGTCGGAATGGGCTTGAACCTTTCCGATGCGCTCCGGCCCGTGGGTCCGGTTTCGAAGCCCCTCATGGACCGGGTGGTCTGAGGACCGGTCGTGCTCAGTCCTGGTCGGCGTCGAGATGGTTCCCGATCTCGACGCCTTCGGGGGCAAGGCGGATCGTGGTCGATGTCCACGGGATGGTCGCGAACGCGGAGTCGATGGCGGAGACAGTGCCATGTGCCACTCGGTGTATCCCGTCGGGCGTTACGATCCACGATTCGTCCGGCCCGGAGTCGAAGTCGGTGATCAGCTTCCCGTCTGCGGACATCACAAGCATGGAAACGGTCTCGGCACCCAGCAGTGCGGCGATTCCGCTGGCACTGAGGTACGAGAGCAGCCCCTCCTCCCGCAGGTTCGCGGCTTTACCGGTTGCGATCTTCACGGAGTGATGCTGAACGGCCTCGACGACAGTGCGGACGGCGGCCGCCGGCCGAGCGCCCACGCTCCAGGTGCCCGACCCCAGCGCGCTCGCCACCTTGAGGAACTGCACCAGGTCGGCGAACGTGGCTATGCTCTCCGGCAGTTCCATGGCAGTCGCGACGGCCTTGATCTCGGTCACGCCGGCCGCGAGCAGCACCACATCGGTGGCCAGGTCGGCGAGCGCCCAGCCAGGACGGGGCACGGCCATCACGTAGATGTCCTGACCGACTTCATTGGTCACGTGGATCTTCTTCTCAAGCACCATGACTTGATCTCCATTCTCGTACCGGGCGTCGGTCCGCTCCACGCGTGAGTGCACGCCTGGTGGTCATGCGTTGCGAATGCCGGACCTGTCGTTCCCCAAGGCTGCCGTCGCGGTCGCACGGAAACCCAGGGTGTTGTGCAATCCTGCGTGGTAATCACGAGAACTGGTGACGATCGGCACAACGTCGTGCCGGACGTCCGGGCGATCGATTTCGTGGGCATGGCGTTTGTGGTCGAATCGGTCGGCTATCGCCCAGGTGTGGATTCTCTTCCCACCTTTCGTCGGGAGTTCGGACAGCGGGTGGGCCTGTACGGACTTTCGCGCAGTCGGTCGTGCTTGAAACCCGGATGACTCGGGGTCGCCTTGCAGCCCGTCACAGACCGCAGTTCCGCTTGCGTGAGCGGAGGACTACGCAGCTGCGCAAGCCTGTTCGAAGTGCCTCCTGTTGCCTCCTGGCGAACTTTGTGCGCCCGAACCATTGGCCCTACCTACGATTCCGTTTCGTGATCAGGCAGGCCCTCTGCCATTCCCCGAACGAAACGGTGGCTCCCCCATGACGAGGCATCCGCTGGCAGTGCTGCGCGCCGACATCGGCCTCTCCCAATCGGCCTACGCCCGGTTGGTCAGCGATACGAGAGCCGAACACGGCAACGGCCGGATGGCGGCCCGCCGGGAGAAGGTCGCACGTTGGGAGTCCGGCAAGGTCACACCCGACCTCGCCACCCAGCAAGCGATGGCGGACATCCACCGTGTCCCCGCTGCAACGGTCCTACGCCTCGGCTGGCCTCGATGGCTGCACGTGCCGGCCCGCAAAGGGCTCGCCGGCACGCGCCAGTCGCTCCAGGGCACTGCCATCGGCGGCTCTCAGCTGGCTGCACTCGTCCACCGTCTGTTGGAGCAGGCAGGACGAGCGCTTCCACCGGTCCTGCCCACCGGGTTGGCCGCACGGATCGACCGCCGGGTCGCGGCAGCGGAAGCACTGCGTCTCGACGTGAACCCAGGAGCGCTGCTCCCCGCGGTCGAAGGCGACCTCAGCCTGCTCAAGGCGACCCTGTCCCGTCTCGACCCATCGACGGCCGAGCACGCGGGCACCGCCAACGTGTTTGCCCGGGCAGCGGACCTGTGCGGCCGTCTTGCAGCCGCCACCGGCGACCACGCCACCGCCGAAACGTACCTGCGTGTAGCAGCACGTGTGACGGCTTCTGTCGGATCTCCCAACTCCCTTGCCATTCAGCTCTCCAACCTTGCCGCCTGTCACCTACGGATCGGCTCCCCTCACGACACCCGGTTCCTTCTCCAGGCCGCACGTGAGCTGGGCACAGGACCGTCATCGCGTGCGGAAGCCGTGATCGGGTTGCGTGAGGCACGCGCCCACGCTCTGCTCGGCAACCGCCCCGCCGCCCTCCGGGCTCTGGAGAAGGCGGCCACGGCAGTGCCTGCGAGTTCGACGGGCATTCAACCGGTTCCCGCCGCTGTCCGTGAGGTCGATGAGGACTGGTTGGGTGTGAGCGCAGCCTTGACCTGGCATCTGCTGGGCGAGCCCCGTGAGGCCAGGCGCGGCTTCGCGCCGATCGTGGAACGCGGAATCCCGACATCCCCCTTCCGAGCGCCGATATGGCTCCTGCAGCCCCTCGTTCAAGTACATCTGCAGGCGGGAAACCTGCAGACCGCCGTGCACCAGGTCTGTCGTGGCCGCGCGGTCTTCGGCCCTCTTTCCGAGCAGCTCGCCACCCAGCTCCGAAGCGAGTTCTGGTCCTACCGCTACGAGCCAAGTGTGCGGGCCCTATTGGCGGTGCTCCGTGACCGGTGACAGTCCGTCCGGCGCAGAGTCGGTGGGAACTGGGGTGTCATGTCGCGACGACCGCAGCCAGCCGGGCAGCGTCGAACCCGGTGCCCCGGCGGGCGCCCGGCACCCGCTCACCGTCCTGCGCCTCGGCCTTGGTCTCTCGCATTCCGACTACTCAGGACTGGTCGCCCGAACCCACCTCGAACTGGGCCACGGTCACATGGCCTCCCGACGCGAGAAGGTGTCCCGCTGGGAGAGCGGTCGGGTCGTGCCGGAGCGAACCGCCCAGCTGGCCATAGCCCGCATCCATGGAGTACCGACCGTCGAAGTCGGCTCCCTGGGTTGGCCCTTCTGGCTCTACCCGTACAGCCGCCACGTACTGATGACGGCCCAGCCGTGGCACTGCGGCAACATCGTCGATGCCTTTCGGGGTCCTGGCCCGGGTCGGACCCTAGGTTCGGCGCATCAGGGCTCCCTCACGGTGACAGGAAGCGGTCTCAGCGACTTCCTGTCTCACGCCTTGACGGCGCTCGCAGAGCACTCGAATCCCTGGGAGCCCATGACCGCTTCGAGCGTCCGGGACATTCTCGCCGGACGCGTGAGCGAACTGGAGAGCATGCACCGCGAAGCGAACGGCCCGAGTCTGGAAGCGACCGTCACCAGCGAGTTCAGCTTCCTGGCCGAAGTCCTGGCGGGCTTCGGGAACGACGGCATGACACGGTCCGAAATACTGGCCCTTCTGGTGCGGGTGTCAGTCCTGGGCGCAGCGATCCACTGGGAGCGGTCGCAGTACACGGCGGCGGAGGAGTATCTGCTCCTTGCGGTGAGAGCGGCGGTTGCCATCGGATCCGGGCGGCTCACGAAGAGCTGCTTGGCGGACCTCGCGGCCTTGCGCGCACGAGCAGGGGAGTTCGCCGACAGTCATGCCCTGAGGGCTGCGGCCTCTGCCGCGTTCCCCGGGAGCAGGAGAGGGGCAGTAAGCGGGACGTACAACCCCGCGTTTGCGCCGGCGCCTGGACACCCTGTCGTTGTCGCGTGCGAACAAACCCCAGCCGTGGTTCGCTCGCCATCCGACAAAGCGCTGGGTTCCGAGGTTGTGGGCTGGTGGAGTCGTTCTCAGGAGCGGGCTATGCCCGGCAGGATGAAAGGACGCGGAACATGACGCTCGGCATCGACAGCAACGTGCACGTCGCCAACCACATGAAGGAGGCCATCTACGTGATGCCGATGGCCGATCCCGGCTGGACGCTGGCCGATGTGATCGTCGATTCGGCGGTGGTCACGGCCGTTCTCGGGTTCTCCGGCTTCTCGGGCATGCCGGCGGCGTCGGTGACCTTCGGCAACCTGATAACGGTCCTGGGCGGTATGGGGACGATGGGGACGTTGGCCGCAGCTTTGAAGAAGAGCTCGATCACCATCCCCGCCGGGCGGGTGGAGAACGTCTTCAGCCGCTTCCGGGTCACAGCAACGTTCATCGCGAGTTCCATCGCCGGGATGCTCGGTGCGAAGACGGTCAGTCTGCTCATCGTGGCGGAGGACGGCCGTACCGTGCACCTCACGACCGATCCCGACCACTCGTGGATCGCCACTGACAAGGGCATCGTGCGGGCGGTCTACGGCACTCTCAATGCGCAGGACGAGGAGGCCGGCTTCGTCCCCTGGGTCACCCACGGGGCAGAGGACGACACCGCAGAGCTCCCTGTGACCGGCGGGTAGCTGGACGATGCCTGACCCAGTGCCCGGCGGCGGCCCCCGGCAGCAGAGGTGGGTCGTTGCCGGGATGGCTACTCCGTAGCTGCCGCATGGTGTTGAACAGCCACGAAACTCCGGCATCGGCACTCGCCGAGGCCCGACCGGAAGGACCTGACGATGACCGCCAAGCTCGCGTACCACTGGCACCTGCGCAAGGTGATGGCGGACCGCGGGATGTTCTCCACCACCGACCTCATCCCCTCACTGGCCGAACGAGGCATCACCCCGTCGAGGAGTCAGGTCTATCGTCTTGTGGCCGAGCGGCCCGAGCGACTGAGTCTCACGATCCTCATGGCCTTGCTCGACATCCTGGACTGCACCACGGATGACCTCATCGAGCCGGTGGCCCCGGCCGGTACGGGGGAGGAGTCGAAGAACGCCGCGGCGGACAGCACCGCACCGCCGCTTGTCGGCGGGACCGGTGACACGGCTCACGAGACTCCGACTGTTCAACCAGAGGCCTGGACGGACGGCTACTTCTCCGTGTCCCCGAGCAGTCGGGCCACGGTGGCGGCCGGCTCGCCCAGCAGCCCAGGACCGCTGCCTCCATGCACACGGCCGGAAGTCGAACTCGGTGTGCCCGTCGCGGCGGTGGGTACGGATGTCCACCTCGGTCTGCAGGGACAGGATCGCGGAACGGTCGGACATGGCCTCCGGTGAGATTGGCCGACGAGGTGCGGTGCGTCGGCGGTCCGGTGAAGACCCTGGTGGGCTTGGCGCTCGCGTCTGAGTACCGGTCCGGTACAAGTACGGCATGCTGAACCGGGGGCGGATGGATGCCGGCCGACCCACCAATGCCGCACCGGCCCCCGGCCGTACCCGGGCGGGCGGGTGGTGCGGGTCAGCGGGCGGCGGTCAACTCCCGTTCGGCGACCAGCCGGAAGCTCCGCGCGGGGCGACCGGTGAGGCGGCGGACGGTGTCGGTGGTGCGGTCCTCGGCGCCCTCCGCGATGGCCCGGTCCATCCCGGCCAGCATCGCGGCGAACTCCTCCGGCACCAGCGCGGCCAGCCGGGCGCGCTGTTCGTCGTACGTCAGGTGGCGGTGGACGACCGAACGGCCGGTGACCTCCGTGAGGACGGCGGCCACGTCGTCGTGGCTGAGCGCCTCGGGCCCGGTCAGGACCAGGTCGGTGTCGGGCGCGTGGTCGTCGGTGAGCGCGTGCACGGCCACGGCCGCGATGTCGTCGGCGTCCACGAAGCCGACCCGTCCGTTCCCGGCCGCGGTCAGGATGGTGCCGTCCTCGCGGATGCCGCGCGCGTGGAGGTGCTCGCCGGTGAAGTTCTGCATGAACCAGGACGGCCGCAGCACCGCCCACTGGTCGAACAGGCCCGGCAGGGCCCGGTGCACCACGCCCACCGCCGGACCCCCCTCGGGCACGGCCGAGGAGCTGAGGAGCACCGCGCGGCGCACGCCGGCGGCCCGGGCCCGGCGGAGGAACGGCAGCATGACCGTGGCCGGCTCCGGGTCCCCCACGGGTGGCACGAGGTAGACGCGGTCGGTGCCGGCGAGGGCGCCGTCGAAGGTGGCGGGGTCGAACCAGTCGAAGCGCACCGGCTCCGTGCCGGGCACTGGTGTGGCACTGCGGCCGGCGGCCCGGACGCGGTGCCCGGCGGCGACGAGCCGCGCGGCGGTGCGGCTCCCGGTGGTGCCGGTGGCGCCGGTGACCAGGACGGTGCTGGTGTCGTTCATCGCGCGCTGCTCCCCGTGAAGTCGAGACCGGGCTGCTGGAGGGCGAGCGGGTTCCAGTAGTCGCGGTAGGCGGTGAAGCGCCCGTCCCGGACGGTCACGACGGCGATGTAGGACATGTCGAAGGGGTCACCGGTCCGGACGACGCGGCCCACGCCGCGCATCTCGACCACGATCGTTTCGGCGTCGGTGGTCCGATGGATCCGCAGCTCGGGGAAGTCGTGCAGGTCGATGTGGTCGGGGTAGTCGCGCATGTAGGCCGCGACGGCCTCCCGGCCCTCCAGGCGCCGGGGCAGGCCCGGCGGCGCGAAGGGGAACTCCATCACGCCGTCCTCGGCCCACAGGCCGACCCAGGCGGGAATGTCCTTGTCCAGCAGCAGGCGCAGGCTGTGGCGGTACAGCTCCGCCGGTGGGGTGTTCGCGGGCATGGGTCCTCCGTCGCTTACGATACGGACCAGCGGTCCGCTTCGAGCACGATACGGACCGGCGGTCCGGATCGCAATCGGAGGAAGCAGATGACCGAGCGCAAGCCACGCAAGGACGCGACCCGCAACCGGGCCGCGGCCCTCGCGGCGGCCGACGAGCTCTTCTCCCACGGCGGAAGCGCCGAGGACGTCACCATGGCCGACATCGCGGCGGCCGCCGGGGTCGGCAAGGGGACGCTCTTCCGCGCCTTCGGCGACCGCACGGGTCTGATCCGGGCCCTGTATGCCGCGCGGCTCCAGCCGCTCACGGAAGCCGTCGAGGCCGGCCCGCCCCCACTGGGGCCCGGCACGCCCCCGCTGGAGCGCGTACCGGCCCTGCTCGACGCCCTGCTCTGCTTCAAACTGGACAACCGTCACCTCGCCCTGGCCCTGGAGGGCACCGGCGCGGACAGCCCCTACCGGACGGAGCACTACGAGCAGTGGCACACCCTCGTCCGGGAACTCCTGCACCGGATCCCGGGGGCGGCCGACGGCGACTTCACCGCCCACGCGCTGCTCGCGGCCACCCGTGCCGACCTGGTGGAACACCTGGCCGGCACGGAGCACGCCTCCCGCGAGGACCTGCGGGCGCAGCTGGCGCACCACGTCGCCCGGGTCCTCGGCGTCGCGTGACGGTCCGCCACCCGGCGGGGTGGCGGCCGGGAGGAGCGGACCAGGTGTCAGGAAACACCCATCCCGTCCTCAGACTGCTCAAAGCGGCGCTCCCTAGCGTCACTGGACATGACGAAGCGAAGCGTCCCCCTGTCGAGGCTGCTGGCACCCGTCGGCATCCTCGCGGCCGCAGGCATCATCAGCGGGGTGCTGCAAGGGAGTTCCGGTGCCGCCGAGAGTCGGCCGCGGATGTCCGTCGTGGCCGACCCGGCCCCGGTGTCCGCCCTCTCGGCGCCCGCCACCTCCGCTCCGAGCGCCACTGCTACCCCGACCGCTACCGCTGAACCGAGCGCCACCCCGAGTCCTGGGCCCACTCCCACGCCCGCCCCCGCCCCCGTTGCGGACGAGGCGCTGCGCAGCGCCGCCGCCCGGGCGGGTGGCGCGCTGTCGGTCTCGGTCACCGACCTGACGACCGGTCAGTCGCTCACCTACGGTGCGCCCGGCCACGGCTTCGCCACCGCCAGCATCGTCAAGGTCGACATCCTGGCCACCCTGCTGCTCCAGTCCCAGGACGGCGGCACCGCGCTGACCGCCGCGCAGCAGGACCTCGCCACCACGATGATCGAGAACAGCGACAACGACTCGGCGACGGCCCTGTGGAACGAGATCGGCCAGGACGGCGGGCTGAACGCCGCCGACCGGCGGTTCGGGCTGACCGCCACCACCGGTGGCGCGGACGGTTACTGGGGTCTCACCGCCACCACCGCCGCCGACCAGGCGCAGCTGCTGCGCCAGGTGTTCACCGGTGACTCGATCCTCTCCCCGGCCTCGCGCGGCTACGTTCAGCAGCTGCTCGGCCAGGTCGAGAGCGACCAGCGCTGGGGGGTGAGCGCGGCGGCGACCGGCGGTACGTCCGCGGTGAAGGACGGCTGGCTGCCGCGTGACGCCGACGGCCTGTGGGTGATCAACAGCATCGGCACGGTGGAGCACGACGGGCACCGGCTGCTGATCGCGGTGCTCTCGGACGGCAATGCCGACGAGTCCGGGGGCGTCGCGCTGGTCGAGTCAGTGGCCCAGGCGGCCGCCGGTTCGCTGAGCGGGAGTTGAGGGCCCCGCCGGTCGGGGGGCCTCGTGGTCAGCCGGGGAAGACCTGGCCCAGGAGTCGCTGGAAGGTGTGCCGGTCCGCTTCGTCCAGCTGGGCCAGGCCGGTGAGGCCGGACATCAGGTCCAGCCGGATCTGCCGTACGGTGCGCTCGCCCTCCTCGGTCAGCACCACGTTCTTGATCCGCCGGTCGGCCGGGTCCACCTCGCGGCGGACGAGTTCGCGGGCCTCCAGGCGGTCGACGATGCCGGTGACGTTGGAGGCGTCGCAGGCCAGCAGGTCGGCCAGGGTGCGCATCGGGCGGGGCTCGCGCAGCAGGCTGAGCGTCTTGCCCTGCATGAGGGTGAGGCCGCGTTCGGCCGCCAGTGCGGCGAAGTTGCGGTAGTAGGCGGCCGCGGCGCCGGCGACCTGGTCCATCAGCTCGACCGGGGTGGGGGCGGCGGAGCCGGTGGCGGTCGGGGCGGCGGTCGGGGCGGCGCTCTGGGTCATGGGTCGAGTGTAGGCGGGATTGCTTGACTTCTTCAATCTTTCAGGTCTACCTTCAAGACATTGCTTGAAGACATCAACCTTGCAGGCTTCAACCGTCCAGGTCCCGCCCGCTGTCTTCGAGCGCCGACCGGCGCATGCCTGCGCGCGGCCGGCCCCTCCTGGAAGGACCCCCACCTGATGAGCCACGCCGCCCATCGCGCCGTGCCCAGATCTGCCACGGCCACCGCCACCGCCACCACCGGGCGCCGCGGCAGTACGCCCCTGATCCTGGCGCTGGGCCTGGCCGCGATGGTCGTGGCCATGGCGCAGACCCAGGTCGTCCCGATCCTCGCCCTGCTGCAGAAGGAGCTGCACACCGGTGCCGCCGGCGTCAGCTGGGTGACCACCGCCGCGCTGCTCTCGGCTGCCGTCTTCACCCCGTTGCTGGGCCGGGTCGGCGACCAGTTCGGCAAGAAGCGCACGCTGCTCGCCGTCCTCGCCGTCATGGTGGTCGGCTCGGTCATCGCCGCGACCACCACCTCGCTGGCCCTGCTGATCATCGGCCGGGTGCTGCAGGGCTCCGCCACCGCGATCTTCCCGCTCGCCCTCTCCGTGATCCGCGACGAGGTGCCGCAGGAGAAGCTGCACGGGGCGATGGCGCTGGTCAGCGGAACGCTGGCGTTCGGCAGCGGCCTCTCGCTGGTGGCCACCGGGCTGCTCACCCAGGGCTCGCACCCCGACTACCACCTGGTCTTCTGGTTCTCCACCGCGCTGACCGTGCTCGCCCTGGCGGCCGTCGCCGTGGTGGTACCGCACGGCGGCTCGCCCACCGGCGGCCGGGTCGACGTGCTGGGCGCGCTCACCCTGGCCGTCTTCCTGGTCCTGCTGCTGCTCGGCATCTCGCAGGGCCACGAGTGGGGCTGGTCCTCCGCCCGCACGCTGGGCTCGCTGGCCGGTTCCGCCGTCTTCGCCGCCCTCTGGGTCCTGGTCGAGCGACGGGTGCGCAACCCGCTCGTGGACATGCGGATGTTCGTCCACCGCCAGGTGCTCTTCACCAACCTGACCGGGCTCTTCGTGGGCTTCGCCTCGTTCGCCCAGTTCATCGGCATCTCCTACCTCGTCCAGATGCCGGGCCGGCTGACCGGCTACGGCTTCACCGCCTCGGTCCTGCGCGCCTCCGTCGAGTACCTGCTGCCCAGCGCCCTGATCGCCCTCGCCGCCGCCCCGGTCGGCGGACTGCTGGTCCGCCGGATCGGCGCCCGCTCCACCCTCGCGGTCGGCGCGCTGATCGGCGTGGCGGGCTTCGCCTGGCTGGCCTTCGGGCACGGCGCCGAGGCCGCGGTGATCACGGCGGGCATGCTCACCGGCATCGCGATCTCCTTCGGCTACGCCGCGATGCCCGCGCTGATCGCGGCCAGCGTGCCCCTGGAGCAGACCGGCATCGCCAACGGGATCAACTCCATCTCGCGCTCGGTCGGGAGCTCGATCGCCAGCGCGGTGGTGACCTCGCTGCTCGCCTCCAAGACGGTCAGCTACGCCGCGCTCGGTGGCGCCGCGCTGCCCGCGGAGAGCCAGTTCACCCTCAGCTTCGTGATCGCCGCGGTCGCGCTGCTGCTGGCCGCCGGAGTTGCGATGGTCGGGCTCAGCAAGCACCACCGGCCGCTCACCGCGCAGGCTGGTACGGAGGCCGGCGAGCAGCCGCGCGCCGCAGCGGTCACCGCAGCGGTCGCAGTGTCGGCCGATGCCGAGGCCGTCCCCGACAAGTCCTGATCGACCAGCCGACCCCTCCCCACCCCACCCCACCCCGTAACGCCCCTTCCCTGCCGACCTGGAGCACCACCCATGACTTCCGCCCTCTTCGTCGTCACCGGCGCCACGCACTGGACCCTCGCCGACGGCACCCCGCACCCCACCGGCTTCTGGGCCGAGGAGCTCGCCGAGCCGCACCGGATCTTCACCGAGGCGGGCTTCGAGATCACCATCGCCACCCCCGGCGGCGTCCCGGCCCCCGTCGACCGGGGCAGCCTGAGCGCCGAGGCCAACGGCGGCGCCGCGGGCGGGGGCCGGGAGAAGGCCGAGTGGCTGGCCGCCTACCTGGAGGCCATCCGCGCGGACCTGGAGCACCCCGCGAAGCTGGCGGAGGTCGACCCGCAGGCGTACGACCTGGTCTTCTACCCGGGTGGCCACGGCCCGATGGAGGACCTCGCCGTGGACGAGGACTCCGGTCGGCTGCTCACCCGGGCGCTGGCCTCGGGCAAGCCGCTGGGCGTCGTCTGCCACGCCCCCGCCGCGCTGCTCGCCGCCCGGGACGAGGACGGCGGCTGGCCGTTCGCCGGCTACCGGATGACCGCCTTCACCAACGCCGAGGAGCAGGCCGTGGGCTTGGCCGCGGGCGCCAAGTGGCTGGTCCAGGACCGCCTGGTCGAGCTCGGCGCCGACTTCGTCGAGGCCGCGCCCTTCACGCCGCACACCGTGATCGACCGCAACCTCTACACCGGCCAGAACCCGGGCTCCTCCGCCGAGTTGGCCCGCACCCTGGTCGCCGCCGTGGCCACCGACCCGGCCACCGTGGTGGCACGCCTGCGCGCCACGTTCGCCACCGGCCGCACCAGGCCGCTCGATTGGCGCCTCGCCCAGCTGGGTGCGCTGCGTGCGCTGCTCAGCGAGCAGTCCGACGCCCTCCTGGCCGCGCTCCACGCCGACCTGGGCAAGAGCGCGACCGAGGCCTACCGCGGCGAGGTCGGCTTCACGCTGAACGAGATCGACCACACCGTGGCGCACCTGGAGGAGTGGCTGGAGCCGCGGCCGGCCGCCGTCCCCGGCGCCTTCCTGCCCGCCGAGGCCCGGGTGGTCCGTGACCCGCTCGGCGTGGTGCTGATCATCGCGCCGTGGAACTACCCGCTGCAGTTGGCCCTCGCCCCGCTGGTGGGCGCCCTCGCGGCGGGCAACACCGCCCTGGTCAAGCCCAGCGAGCTCACCCCGGCGACCTCCGCGGCGATCGCCCGGCTGCTGCCGCGCTACCTGGACCGGGAGGCCGTGGCCGTGCTGGAGGGCGGTGTGCCGGAGACCACTGCGCTCCTGGAGCAGCGCTTCGACCACATCTTCTACACCGGCAACGGCCAGGTCGGCCGGATCGTCATGACGGCCGCCGCCAAGCACCTGACCCCGGTCACCCTGGAGCTCGGCGGCAAGAGCCCCGTGGTGGTCGAGCCCGGCGCCGATCTCGCGGTCACCGCCCAGCGGCTGGCGCGCGGCAAGTTCCAGAACGCCGGGCAGACCTGCGTGGCCCCCGACTACGTCCTCGCCGTCGGCGACACCGCCACCGCCCTGGAGGCGCACCTGGCCGAGGCCGTGCACGCCCTGTACGGGGCGGACCCGGCGAGCAGCCCGGAGTACGGGCGGATCGTCAACGAGCGCCACCACGACCGGCTCACCGCCCTGCTCGGCGACGGCCGGACCGTCATCGGCGGCGACCACGACCGCGCGCAGCGCTACCTCGCGCCGACCGTGCTGGCCGAGGTCTCCCCGGAGGCGCCGGTGATGCAGTCGGAGATCTTCGGCCCGATCCTGCCGATCATCGCCGTGCCCGACCTGGACGCCGCGATCGCCTTCATCAACGAGCGCGACAAGCCGCTCGCGCTGTACGCCTTCACCGAGTCGGAGCGCACCAAGCAGCGGCTGGCGACCGAGACCTCCTCGGGCGGCCTCGTCTTCGGCCTCACCGTCTCCCACCTGGCCGTCCCCGAGCTGCCGTTCGGCGGCGTGGGCGAGAGCGGCATGGGCCGCTACCACGGCGAGTACTCGATCGACACGTTCAGCCACCTCAAGGCCGTCCTCGACAAGCCCCTCGCCTGACGGGACGGGGCGCCGGCTCCCGCCGACCACCTCCGATCGGAGGTGGTCGGAAACGGGCAGGAATGGACGGCGGTCCGTCGGTGCCCCGACACCGTCCGATCGTCGGGCGGTGAGGAAATACCCTTTCAGGGCATTGACTTGACGGATCGTTGGATTCGCATGTCCCGGTCATTATGGTGGCGGAGTACCGGCGCCCGAGGGCGCCGGTGAGCCCGACGTGTGGACGGCAGACAGGAGTCGCCGCCGTGACCGATCCCGTTCCCGTTGCCGACCTGGTGCTCTTCCCGCACTGCGACCTGCACATGGCGCTGGCCGGCACGCCGCCGCTGACCCTCACCCTGGCCACCCGTACGGAGCGCACGCCCGCGACGGGCGGGTTCGACGTCGTGCCGGTCCCGCCCAGTGCGTGCGACGTCGAGTTCTTCGCACCGTTCAACGCCAAGGGGCACCGGTTCGACGGGGTGCCGACGTACCGGAAGGACACCGGGGTGGTCACGGCCACGACCCCTGGGGTGTTCCTCTTCCAGGCGCACACCGGGGGCCAGTACCTCGTCGGCCGGCTCCAGGTCCACCGGTCGGTCGTCGGCTGGTGGTTCGGCAACGACTCCCTCACCACCGCGCTGGACGCCACCGTCGCGCACGCCCAGCCGTCGCTGTACGCGAAGTTCAGCGACGACGCCGGTGCCGGGACGGACCTGATCGGCGACATCACCGGGCACGGGTACGTCCAGCTGGTGCCGGCCGACACCCGGCAGCTCGCCGTGACGCCGAACGGCCGGGTCCGGGGTGTGGCGGCTACCCAGCCGGGCGCCCCCTGGACGCTCTCGGGCCTGTTCCCCGGCCTGGGCGGGGCGCAGCTCCTGCCGGTCCAGGTCGTCGACTACGCCGCGCCGCACCCGGTGACCCAGGAATGGGGTGCCAAGGACCTGACGGGCCTCGACCGCAAGCACAACGTGCTGTTCCTCGCCGAGGGCTTCCGCGAGCAGGAGCGGGCGAAGTTCGACTCCATCGTCACCAGGACGATCCACGAGCTGTTCGAGAAGCCCGCGCACGAGCCGTACGGGATGCTGGGGGGCGGCTTCAACGCCTTCACGTCCTTCACCCCCTCCCCACAGCACACCGTCACCTGCGGATTCCGGGTCGCGGCGGGCGAGGAGACGCTCGAGGCGGGCCGGTCGAGGGGCACCGGCTTCCCGATCCCGTCCAACGCGATCGGCGGCGGCGCGCTCTACACGCTGGAGGAGCTGGTCCATCGGGTGGGGCTGCCCATGCGCGGGGACCAGCGGTCCGGCCTGGTGGCGACGTGGCAGGCGCAGGACCTGGACATCGACCCGACCAGGGTCAGCGAGGACCTCGTCACGGCGTGGAAGAAGCACCAGTCGGTCGGGATCCTGCACGCCCGCGACACCGTCTTCGGCTTCCAGCTGGGCCGCCGGCTCGCCGACCGCTCCTCGGGTACGGGCCCGGTGGGCAGGCCCGCCGACGACGGCGTGGGAACCGCGGGGGTCAAGGAGTTCGTCGCCAGGCTGTACGAGTTCTACGCGAGCGGGCCGACCCGGAGCCTGACCTTCGACCCGCGCCGGCACCCGCCGGAGCTGTACATGGGAGCGGGGCTGGTCAACCCCGCCAACACCCTCCTGCGCTACGTCCGGAGCCTCAAGGTCGCCGACTCGGCGGTGGCGGTCGGCGACCAGTGGCAGCCCGACGACGACAGGTTCCAGCGCAGCCGGGGCCTGATCGCCATGATCGTCAACGACGGCGTGGACGGCGGGACCAACCTCAACGGCCGGACGGTGACGGCCCAGACGGTCAACCAGTACCAGGGGCTCTCCTACGTCTACGCCAATGCGACGGACCGCCGCGAACTGCGCCGCGACCCGCCGTCCGACATCGCCGTGGACATCGACGGCATCATCGGAACGGTCTCCCACGAGTTCGGCCACAGCTTCAACCTGTCCGACGAGTACGAGGAGTTCGACGGTGAAGGGAGCGACGGGACCCTGACCACGGACCTGTTCGGGGACAACGTCTCGGTGTTCGGATTCCTGCGGATCGGCCCGGGCACGGACCCGAAGGACCGGCGGATCGACGCGGACAAGGTCAAGTGGCTCCAGCTGCCCCGCATCCGCCTCGCCGCCGTCCTGCTCGCCGACTCGCAGAACGTGACCAGCCCGGTCCAGGGCGTCAGGCTCTCCATCGGCACCCGCGACACCGCGCAGTGGCAGCAGGCCCAGACCCTCCTCACCGAGGTCCGGCTGCGCGACTTCGGCATCAAACCCTACGGGCAGCAACTCCCGCTGGACACCACCCCCGCCCACTACCTGGACGGGCTGATCGTCGGCAAGGTCCTCCCCGCGGAGGGCGCGATCATCCTCACCAGGGCGGGCAGCGCCCCCTTCCCGACGTTCCGGGCCGGATCGATCGTCTTCGCGCCGTTGAAGGACGGGCAGCACCAGCCGCTCCTCGTGGTGGAGCCGGAGGTCCTCACCTTCCTCCGGAACAGCCGTGCCCCGCTCAACCTGGACCCGGACAACAAGAAGCGGAACTCCGGTGAGGACACCCCCGTCGACATCCCGGGTTTCAGCCCGCCCTGCAAGGGCGCCCGGCTGATCGGGATCTACGAGGGCGGCGCCACCTACTCCGCCTCCCACTACCGGCCGACCGGCCGCTGCAAGATGCGCGGCAGCGCCCAGGACTTCTGCCACGTCTGCGCCTGGCTGATCGTCAACCGGGTCGACCCCGCCTTCCACGCGCTCCTCGACAGGAAGCTCTACCCGGAGTCCAAGGAGGAGGCGAAGAGGCATGAGTGAGCCGGGCACCTTCGAACGGATCCTGGCGGAGGTCGGGCAGGCACTGCTGCCGCTGCGCGACGCGCTGGCCGGACCGGCCGCCTTCGCCGGGCTGCTGCGCCGCCTGGGCTGGTCCGTCACGGACGTCCCGCAGCCCTTCGTGGACCTGCGCGGCGCCGTCGAGACGCTCTACGACAGCCTGCACACCCTGCTGGGCGACGGCGGGCTGAACGTCGACGGCACGGTCGGCGACGGCGGTGCCTCCGCCGCGGCCTCCTTCTCGCCGGACGACGTGCAGCGGGCCCTCGGCGCCGTCCAGGCGGTCGTCAAGGGCATCCACGCGATCACCGACGCACCGGCCTCCACGATCCCCGACGTGCTGCGCGCGGACGGCTTCCCCACCCTCTTCCCCGGCCAGCTCCTCGACTTCCTGATCGTCACCTACCTGCAGCGCTACCACCCGACACTGGGCTTCGCCCTGCGCGGCCTCGGCGTGGTCAAGGCCCGGTACGCCCCGGCCGCCGGGAACCGCCCGCCGTACGTGCACCTCGGCCTCGACCTCGGCGACCTGCCCCGGACGCTCGCCGACCCCTCGCAGGTGTTGAAGGACGCCTTCGGCTGGGGCACCGCCGACTTCGACCAGCCGGCGCTGCTCTCCCAGCTGGACAACCTGCTGCGGACCATCGGCGCCAACGTCGAGACCGGGAAGGTCCCGCCGTCGACCGCGCTGGTGCTCCAGGGCGCGCCGCCGGACCCGTTCGGCCCGCCGCCCACGACGCTGGCCGCCGTGCTCTTCCAGCGCGTCCAGCCCTCGGCCGAGATGGCCGCCGCCGTCCGGCTGCTGCCGCTGCCCGCCGCCGGCGGCGCCCCGCCGGGCCTCGCGCTGCTGCCCTCGTTCACCGGCCGCCAGGGCTTCCGCTTCGAGCTCGGGCCGGACATCGCCGTCACCATCCGGGGGGACCTCGACCTCCAGGGCGGCGTCGCGCTGCTGGTGCGGCCCGGCCGGGGCATCGAGATGGTCCTCGGCTTCGAGTCGTCCACCGGGCCGGTCCATGCCAAGGGGTCGATCGACGTCCAGGTGGAGCGGTCCGGCCCGACCGGCGAGCCGCAGGTGCTGTTCGGCTCGGCCGGCGGCACGCGGCTCCAGCTGCGCCGGATCGCCGGTGCGGGCGGGGTCCGGCTGGTCGGGGACGCCGTCGACTTCTTCGCCGAATTCGCTCTGGAGGGGCTGGAGTTCGTCTTCTCGCCGGCCGGCGCGGACGGCTTCGTCGGCGCCGTCCTGCCGGCCGGCGGGTTCACCGTCGGCGCGGACCTCACCGTCGGGGTCTCCTACCGGCAGGGCTTCTACTTCCGCGGCACCTCCAACCTGGAGATCCAGCTCCCGACGCACCTGGAGCTCGGCCCGCTGGAGATCCAGGGCCTGACCATCTCCGCCTCACCCGGCCCGGACGGGCTGCCGATCGGCCTCGGGGTGTCGTTCCGCGCCCGACTCGGCCCGGTCACCGCCGTCGTGGAGCAGATCGGCCTCTCCGCGGACATCGCCTTCCGGTCCCAGGGCGACGGCAACCTGGGCCCGGTCGACCTCTCCTTCGGCTTCAAACCGCCCAAGGGCGTGGGCCTGGCCGTGGACGCCGGGCCGGTCAAGGGCGGCGGGTACCTGTACTTCGACCCGGACCACGGCGAGTACGCCGGCGCCCTCGACCTGGAGTTCGCCGGACTGGTCGAGCTCAAGGCGATCGGACTGATCACCACCCGGATGCCCGACGGCAGCGACGGCTTCTCGCTGCTGATCGTGATCACCACCGACTTCGGTGCCACCGGCATCCAACTCGGCTACGGGTTCACCCTGCTCGCCGTCGGCGGGCTGATCGGCCTCAACCGCGGGATGAACCTCCAGGCCCTGGCGGAGGGCGTCCGGACCGGCGCGGTCGAATCGGTGATGTTCCCCAAGGACGTCATCGCCAACGCCCCCCGGATCCTCTCCGACCTGCGCCGCTTCTTCCCGCCCGAGGAGGGCCGGTTCCTCATCGGGCCGATGGCGAAGATCGGCTGGGGGACCCCGACGCTGGTCAGCGTCTCGCTCGGGGTCGTCGTCGAGATCCCGCCCGGGAACATCGCCGTCCTCGGGGTGCTCCGGTGCGTCCTGCCCAGCCAGGACCTCCCGCTGCTGGCGCTCCAGGTCAACTTCGTGGGCGCGCTGGAGGTCGACCGGTCGCGGCTCTGGTTCTTCGCCGAACTCTTCGACTCCCACATCCTCACCATGACCATCGACGGCGGGATGGGCCTGCTCGTCGCCTGGGGCGACTCACCGGACTTCGTCCTGACGGTCGGCGGCTTCCACCCGTCCTTCAAACCGCCGCCGCTGCCCTTCCCCGTCCCCAAGCGGCTCTCGGTGGACATCCTCAACCGCCCCGGCCAACTGATCCGGGTCTCCGGCTACTTCGCGGTCACCAGCAACACCGTCCAGTTCGGCGCGGCGGCCGAACTCCGGCTGGGCTTCGGCGGGTTCGGCATCGAGGGGCACCTCTCCTTCGACGCGATGTTCCGCTTCTCGCCGTTCGCCTTCACCATCGCGATCTCCGCCGGGGTCACCTTGAAGGCGTTCGGCGTCGGGGTCTTCGGCATCGACCTGGACTTCGCACTCGAAGGCCCCTCGCCCTGGCGCGCGCACGGACGCGGCTCCATCTCCCTGCTGTTCTTCGAGATCTCCGCCGACTTCGACATCAGCTGGGGCGAGGAGCACAACACCACGCTCCCGCCGGTGGCCGTACTCCCCCTGCTGGAAGGCGAGTTCGGCAAGACCGAGGGGTGGCAGACCAGGCTGCCCACCGGTGGCCTCAACCCCCTCGTCACCCTCCGGCACCTGCCCGACACCGACCAGCTGGTGCTCCACCCGCTCGGCACGCTCCTCGTCCGCCAGCGCGCGATCCCGCTGGACGTCCGCCTCGACCGGATCGGCGCCCAACGGCCCAGTGACGGACGGCGGTTCGCCATCGCGCCGGCGCCGGACAGCGGCCTGGTCCGGGTCTCCGTCACCGGCGACAAGTTCGCGATGGCGCAGTTCCAGGACATGGACGACGCCGCCAAGCTCTCCCGGCCGGCGTACGAGAACCAGGACGCCGGACTGGAACTGACCGCGGCCGCCGGCACCCTGCTCTCGCCCCGGGTGGTCCGCCGCAGCGCCCGGTACGACCTGCACGTCATCGACAGCGGGATGCCCGCGAGCGCCGCCGCCGCCCGCCGGGTCGTCCCGATGGCGGCCGGCTCCGGCACCGCCGCGCCCAAGCGCTTCCACGACGTCAGCCCCGCGGTGTTCAACCAACTGCTCCAGGGCAGCAGCACCAGCCGCTCGCCGGTCTCGCAGCGGGAGTCCAGGCTCCGGCAGCCCTTCCCGCCCGAGGAGACCGTCCGCCTCACCGACCGGCGCTACGTCGTCGCCAACCTCCGCAACAACGTCCAGGCCCACCCGCCGGCCGGCGGCCTCGCCGCCGCGACCTTCCGCAGCCGGACCACCGCCCAGGACGCCCTCGCCGACTGGATCGGCCGGGACGGCAGCCTCGCCGACCGGCTGCACGTCATCCCGGAGGAGGAGGCGGTGGGCTCGCCCGCCACGCCGGGGAGCTGGACCGCCGGCGGCAGCCTCCCGTCCGCCGCCCGGGGCGTCGAGGCGATCCGGCTGACCAGCGGCAAGGTGCTGGTCGCCGGGGGAGCGGACGCCACCGGCGCGGCCCTGGCCACCGTCGCCCTGTTCGACCCGGTCGCCGCCACCTGGACGGCCGCCCCGCCCCTGGCGACCGCCCGCCGCGGGCACAGCGTCAGCAGGCTCGGCGACGGCCGGGTGGTCGCCGTGGGCGGCCGCTCCGCCGACAGCGGAGCGCCCGGCCCCGCGCTGGGCACGGCGCTGGGCACGGCGTTGGGCACGGCGGAGGTCTACGACCCGGCCCCGGGCACCTGGGCGCCCACCGCCGGAGCGCTGACCACCGCCCGCCACGGGCACGCGGCGACCGTCCTGCCCGACGGCAGGCTGCTGGTCACCGGCGGCACCGGAACGGACGGCCGGGCCCTGGCCACCGTGGAGCTGCTGGACCCGGTCGCCCGCACCTGGTCCGCCGCCGGCCCGCCGATGACCGACGCCCGGACCGGGCACCGGGCCGTCCTGTTGAGGAACGGCAAGGTGCTGGTGGTCGGCGGCGCGCTGCCCACCGGCGGACCGGACGCCGCCCTGGCCCACTGCGAACTCCACGACCCGGCGACGGGCTCCTGGACCCCGACCGGCAGCCTGCTGACCGCCCGCAAGGGCCACCAGGCCACCCTGCTCGCCGACGGCCGCGTCCTGGTCACCGGCGGCGACCCGGTGGCCGGACCGGTGACCGATCCGGGGGGCTGCGACCCGCACAGCCTCGCCACCGCCGAGGTCTACGACCCGGCCACCGGCACCTGGACGGCCCTCGGCCCGATGCCCGGCGGCCGCCGCGGCCACCGCTGCCTGGCCCTGCGCTCCGGCCTGGTCCTGCTCATCGGCGGCACCGGCGGCCCCGCCTTCGCGGCGGGCCACCGCAACGTGACCGTCCTCGACCCCGCCCTCGGCACCTGGACGGCCACCGGGCCCCTCGCCACCGGCCGGTCCGACTTCGCCGCCGTGGAGCTGGCGGACGGCCGGGTGCTGGTGGCCGGCGGCACCGCCCTGGCGGGCGCCGCCGCCCCCGGCCCAGCCCCGACCGAACCCGCCGCCACCGCCGAGCTGTACGCCCCCTGACGCGGCGAGGCCCGCGACGCGGACCCACCACGGAAGCCCGACGACGGAAGGTTTCGACACCATGACCAGTCCCACCGTGGTGGCCGCAGCGAAGTGGACCGCCGCCCACGACCTGGCCGGGCCCACCGCCTGGTACGGGCAGCACGACGGGCCGGTCGTCCTCAAGGGCACCACGAAGGTCCTGGTCGTCGGCGGCGCGGACGCCGGCGGGGCCGCACTCGGGCGGGCCGCCGTCTACAACCCGGCCGACGACACCTGGAAGCCCACCGCCACCCAGCCCTCGCCCCGGCGCCTGCACACGGTGACCGTGCTGAACGACGGCAAGGTCCTCGTCACCGGCGGCATCGGCGGCTCCACCGCGCCCGGCCTGGCCTCGGCCGAGGTCTACGACCCGGTGGCCGACACCTGGACCCCGGCCGGCACCATGAACCAGGCCCGCTGGGGCCACAGCGCCGTGCTGCTGCCGAACAACCTGGTGCTGGTCGCCGGCGGCAGCGCCGTCCGGGACGGCCGGACCACCCGGGCCCTGCGCTCCGCCGAACTGTACGACCCCGCCGCCACCACCGACGCCACCCGCTGGACGACCGTCGGCGACATGACCGACGCCCGCTCCGGCCACCCCGCGGTGGCGCTCAAGGACGGCAAGGTCCTGGTGGTCGGCGGCACCGCCCCCGTCGGCACCGACCTCGACCCGGCGCTCGCCTTCTGCGAGCTCTACGACCCGGACCACAAGGCCTGGACACCGACCGGGAGCCTGCTGCACCCGCGCGCCCTGCACCAGGCCACCGCGCTCTCCGACACCACCGTGCTGGTGACCGGCGGCCGGGCACCGGGCGCCGGGGACGACGGCGGCTTCGACCCGCTCAGCCGGCGGACGGCGGAGAAGTACGACCTCGCCACCGGCGCCTGGACGGCCGCCAAGGACATGCCCGCCGGTCGCGCCCGGCACCGGGCCGTGGCCCTCGGCCCGGGCCAGGTCCTGGTGGCCGGCGGCACCGGCGGCGACGCCGACGAGGCCGGCTACCGCAGCGTCCTGCGCTACGACGCGGGCACCGACACCTGGAGCACCCAACCGGGGCTGCTCACCGGCCGGTGGGGCTTCGCCGCCGCGCCGCTGCCCGACAACCGGGTGCTCGCGGCCGGCGGCGCCGCCCGCTCCGGCCTGGCCGCCGCCGACCCGACGGTCACCGAACTCACCGCGGCCGCCGAACTGTTCGACGGGAGCGGCGCGTGACCGCGAACGGCTACTCGTTCCTGCCCTGGCTGCGCTCCGGCCTCTCCACCCGGATCACCGGCGACCCGGGCACCTCGGAGCGCGCCACCGTCCAGGTCAAGCTGCTGCTGACCGGCGAGGCCCTGGACGGCACCCCGCTCAGCCGGACCGTCGAGCGGCCGGTGCAGCTCTACGGGCCGGGCGACGTCGTCGGCGTCGACCCGCGCGCGATCTCCCGGCGGGAGCCGCTGCCCGGCACCACCAACATCGAGCCCAACCACCTGGCGCACATCGAGTTCTACGACGAGGACTTCCCCTGGCGCTACAGCCCGGCCGCGGCCGACGGCTCCACCGACCGCCTCGCCCCCTGGCTGGCGCTCGTCGTGCTGGCCGCGAGGACCGACGCGACCGGCGCGCCCGCCGAGTTCGAGGAGGGCGCCGGGGGAGCCCCGCTGCCGTTCGTCACCGTCAAGAACCCCGGCGCGCTGCCCCCGCCGGACCAGCTCGGCGCCTGGGCACACGTCCACGTCCACGGCTCGCTGGACGACGCGGTGGTGGCCGGGGAGCTCTCCGGCCCCGGCGACCCGGTGCTCCAGAGCCTCGCCGAGGTGCTGCGCACCGACCCGGACCGGGCCTGCTCCCGGCTGGTCTGCCCGCGCCACCTCCAGCACGACCGGACGTACGAGGCGTTCCTCGTCCCCGCGTTCGAGACCGGGCGGCTGGCCGGGCTCGGCCTCGACCCGGCCCTCGCGCCGGGCGCCCTGTACTCCGCCTGGGGCCCGCACTACCCCGACCGAAAGGGCGAGGGCCAACTGCCCTACTACCTCCGCTGGTCCTTCACCACCAGTGACAACGGCGACTTCCGCTACCTGGTCACGCTGCTGAAACCGCGCCGCCCCGCCGACGAGGTCGGCCGCCGGGACATGGACGTGCACCGCTCGGCCGGCCCCGGCCTGCCCCCCATCACCACCCCGGCGTCGATCGGCGGGGTGCTCCGGCTCGGCGGCGCGCTCCAGGTGCCCCGGCCACCCGGCCGCCCGGTCGACGACTGGGAGAACTGGGACAACTGGTACGACGCGCCGGCTCCCGCCGCGCCCTACCCGCACCCCTTCCAGCAGGCACTGGCGAACCTGGTCAACCTGGCCGACGCCTACCAGGACCGCACCCCGGCGGCCGCGCACGCCGCACTGCCCGGCGCGCAGGCCCGGGCGCTGTCGGCCGGGGTCGACCCGGTGATCACCCCGCCGCTGTACGGGCGTTGGCACGCGCTCACCTCCAAGCTGCTGGTCGACGACGCCGGTCACCCGCTGCCCTCGCCCGCCAACCGCAACTGGGTCCACCGGCTCAACCTCGACCCGCGCAACCGGGTCGCCGCGAACTTCGGCACCCGGGTCGTCCAGGCCCGGCAGGACGAGTTCATGGACGCCGCCTGGGCCCAGATCGGCGACGTCCTGGAGGCCAACGCGCGGATCCGCGCGGCCCACCTGGCCCGCGAGGTCGGCCACCGGCTCCAGGTCAAGCACCTGGACCCGCCGGCCGCGCCGCCCGGCGCGGTGGCACCGCCACCGACCGGCAAGTACCTGACCCTGACCGCCCCCGCCCACCCCCGGGTCACCACCCCCGCCGCCCCCCCCGCGGCCGGGCGGCCCGCCGGGGCGGACGCCGGTACGGACGACGGTACGGAGCAACTGGCCGTCGGCTTCCAGGTGGCGGCCAGCCAGGTCGCGGCGGCGCCGCTGTCCGCCGCGATGCGCCGGCTCACCCGCCCCGGCGGCCGGCTGATGCGCTCGCTGACCTTCCCGCCCGAGCAGCCCCGCGAGGCCCTGGTGCCCCGGATGGACGCCGCCACCGGCGCGGTCACCGCCGCCGCGCTCAAGGTCAAACCGGCCGCCCTGGTGACCCCGGGCCAGCTCGACCAGGTGCTCCACCCCGGCAGCGGCGCCCGGGCGGCCCAGGGGTCCAGCAGCCCCGTCGACTCCCTCCCGAACAGCCCGGACTTCGTCCTCAAGGAGATCGGCGACCCCGTCCCGCCGACCACCGGCGGCACCGTCGACAGCCCGGAGGCCCAGCGGTACAAGGGCGCGCTCCACGAGCTCTACGACGGCTGGGACGCCTCCGCCGCCGTCGGCCGGCCGGTGCCCCGGGAGCGCCTCGGCGTCGCCGGGACCACCGACGCGGTGCTCGCCCGGCTGCGCTCCGACACCACCGTCCCGAGGAGCCTGCTCGGCTCCGTCGACGTGCCCGAGCGGCTGCGGCCCTTCGCCGAGGAGTTCATCGAGGCGATGGCCTACCCGGTGATCGACCTGCCGATGTACCAATCGCTGATCGACCTCTCGGTGGAGGTGTTCGTCCCCCACCTGGACCTGATCCCGGCGAACTCGATCACCCTGCTGGCCAACAACCGCCGGTTCATCGAGTCCTTCCTGGTCGGCCTCAACCACGAGATGGCCCGGGAGCTGCTCTGGCGCGAGTACCCGACCGACCAACGCGGCACCCCGTTCCGGCAGTTCTGGGACCCGCGCGCGGTCCTCCCGCAGCTCGGCGAGACCCCCGAACAGCGCCGCGAGCGGCTGTACGACATCCAGCCGGTCCACCGCTGGGGCCCCGCCGCGCTGCTCGGCCAGAACGACAACCGGCAGCAGCCCGGCACCCCGCAGAAGCCGCCCGGCACCCCGCAGAAGGAGGACCTGGTGCTCGTCATCCGCGGCGAGCTGTTGAAGAAGTACCCCAACACGGCGGTGTACGCCCACCGGGCCGCCTGGCCGCTCGACGCCGACGGCAACCCGGTCACCACCGGGGAGCGCGTCCCCGCGCCGCTGCCCGACGAGGACCACCCGACCGCCGAGCTGATCCGGCTGCCGCTCTACGAGGCCAAGGTCGAACCCGACGTCTACCTGCTCGGCTTCGACCTCGACGCCGCCGAGGCCCGCGGCCGGCCCCCCGGCGACCCCGGCTGGTTCTTCGTCCTCAAGGAGCGCCCCGGCGAACCGCGCTTCGGCGTCGACGAACCCGAGGGCCCGCTGCCGCCCGTCAAGGTCTGGAACGACCTCACCTGGCAGCACGTCGACCCCGACCACCTCGGCTTCGTCGAGTTCACCGACGCCACCCACGTCCCGCTCGCGCCCTTCGACGGCTCCCCGGACGAGCCGGAGAAGCAGCAGCAGCGCACCGAGGACAGCGCCCTGCCGCTCTGGTACTCCCGGCTGAGCTCGGCCGACATCGCCTACATCCTCTTCCGGGCGCCGGTCATGGTCGCCATCCACGCACAGGAGATGCTCCCGGTATGGCCGACAACGCCCTGAGCGACGACTACCCCGTCCTGCTCGGCCCGGTACGGATCGAGACCAGGTTCACCGCGACCGAACTGCTGGTCCGCGTCTTCCCCGACGAGTGGGCGGTCGACTCCTTCGAACCCCGGCCCACCGAAGCCGAACTCTCCGCGCTCGACGCGTACTGGACGGCCCTGTGGCGCACCGGCGGCGACCCCGTCGGCGACCGGGCGGCCTGGCACGAACTGGTCGGCCGGATCGCCGCCGGCCGGGCCGGCTGGCTGCTGCGCGACCACCGGCCGGCCGACCCGGCCGACCGGCCCGTGCCGGTACCCGCCGGCACCACCGTGCTGGTCGTCCGCAGCGACACCGCGCTCCCCGCGGCCGACCGCCAACCCACCGTCGACCACTGGACGGCGGTCTGGCGCGCCCGCGGCGACCGGGCCGCGCTGCGGGCGGCCGACACCGCGCTGCTCGCCGCCGTCGGCCCGACCAGGGCGGCGGCGATCGCCGCCCGCCGGCCCGCCGGGATCGAAGCGGCCCCGCTCGACACCGGCAGCACCGCACTGGTGGCCTTCCTGGTCGTGCCCCGCCCGCCCGCCGACGGCATCGCCCCCACATCCTGGACGGTCGCGGCCAGGGCCGGCCTGCTGCCCGACCACTTCCGGGTGCTGGGCTGGGCCGGCGGCCGCAAGGTCGTCGACGTCGACGGCCAGCCCGTCCCGGCGAGCCTGCCGGTCAGCCCCGACCCGACCTCCACCGACCTGACGGTCGACGAGCGCACCGGCGTGCTGACCGTCCCCGACGCACTGCGCTGGCTCACCGAGTTCGACCGGGCCGTGACGGTCGGCATGGGCTTCCGGATCCCGCTGACCGCCGACCTCGCCGGCGGACTCGACCGGCTGGTGGTCCTCGGCCTGCGCCGGCAGTCCACCCCGGACCAGTCCGCCGCCGACCTCACCGCCCTGCTCACCCGCCAACTCCGCAGCCCCGCCGGGCTCAGCCTGCTGCCCCAGGGCACCCCCACCAACAACACCACCCAGGCACCCGCCGGCCTCGACCGCGCCCAGGAGGCCGACGCGGGCCTGCGCTCCGCCGCCGGACTGCGCGCCGCCCCGGCCGGGACGGACTGGACGGCCCGTACCGACGGCCAGTGGTTCGCCGAACTGCTCGGCATCGACCCCGCCGACCTCGCCGGAATGCCCAACGCCGACGGCACCGACCAGCGCGACGCCCGCGCGGCCCACACCGCCCTGTGGCCCGCCACCTGGGGCTACCACCTGCAGACCACGCTGCACCCGGTGTTCGGCCGCGACGTCGTCGAGCGGACCCGGCAGTTCCACCTCCGCCACGTCTCCGGCCGGGGCCCCGTCCCGACCGTACGGATCGGCCGCCAGCCCTACGGCATCCTGCCCACCACCGCGTTCTCCCGGCTCGCCTGGCCGGACACCGCGCCCACCGCCGCCCACCGGCGCGGCCTGCACACCGTGCTCCAGGCCGCGGCCGCCGACTGGCAGGCCGCCGCCGCCGGAGTCGCCCACCTCGGCGGCCGGGCCGACGACGCCCACCAGCACCTGCTGGACATCCTCGCCCTGCACCCCACCTCCGCCGAGTACTACCAGCGGTACGCCCAGAGCGTCGAGGACGTCTTCAACCGGGAGAACCTCGGCGCGCTCGGCTCCACCGTGCTGCCCGCCCTGGAGCGGCTGAACATGCCCGGCCCGATCCGCGCCCTGCTGACCCGCTTCGGCTACCCCGACAGCGGCCCCGCCCAGGACCCGGACCTGATCCGCCGCCTCTTCGTCGACACCCAGCACCCGCTGCTCGCCCCCTCCGTCGACGACCGCCCGCTCTCCGAGACCGACCCGATCCGGCCCTACACCGCCGACGGCGCCAACTACCTCCAGTGGCTGGCCGCGCACGCCCGCACCGACCTGGAGACCATCCGCACCGAAGCCGGCTTCCCCGCGGACGACCGGCCGTCCGCGCTGCTCTACCTGCTGCTGCGCCACGCGCTGCTGCTGGGCTGGGCGGACGCCGCCACCGAACTGGCCATCGCCGCCCAGATCGCGAGCCCCGCCGAGATCGCCGCGGCGGACCCGGCGTTCATCCACATCAGGATCCCGGCGCCCGGCCGCACCCTCCCGAGCGAGAGCCGGTTCCGGCGGCTCTACTCGCCCGCACCGGAGATCACCGGAGACCCGCACCGCCTGGTCGTCGACCACATCCCGCGGGTCCTCGGCACCGCCCCCGGCACCGCCCGGCTGGCCGAACAGGCCGCCGCCCTCGACCTGTTGGCCACCCTGCCCACCGCCCGGCTGGAACGCGTCCTGGCCGAACACCTGGACTGCGCCACCTACCGGCTCGACGCCTGGCGCCTCGGCCTGGCCAACGAACGGCTCGCCGAACTGCGGTACGGCCCCGACGGCACCGCCCCCGCCAAACGCGGCCTCCACCTCGGCGCGTACGGCTGGCTGGAGTCCGTCCGCCCCAGCGGGACACAGCTCACCCCCGTCACCCTGACCGGCCCGCTCGCCCAGGTCTTCCAGGGCGGCCAACCGCTGGTGCACGACGACCGCAACGGCGGCCACCTGCACGCGCCGTCCCCCGGCCAGGCCCGCACCGCGGCCGTCCTGCGCGCCGGCTACCTCGCCAACGGCTCACCGCAGAACCCCGGTTCGTTCGCCGTCAACCTCAGCTCCGGGCGGGTCCGGATCGCGCTCGGCCTGCTCGACGGCATGCGACAGGGCCAGTCCCTGGGCGCCCTGCTCGGCTACCGGCTGGAACGCGCCCTGCACGACAGCCACCAGCGGGCCGAGGTCGACTTCCTGATCTCCGCCCTGCGCCTCAGGTTCCCCCTCCGGGCCGGCCGGATCGCGCAGACCGTCCCGCAGCAGGCCGACCGGCCCGACCCGTCCAAACCCCTCGCGATCGAACAGATCGAGGCCCACAACGTCGTCGACGGCCTCGCCCTGGTGCGCCACGTGACCCGCAACAACGTCCCCGCCACGTACCCCTTCGGCCTGGACGGCCTCCCCGCGGTCAACCCCGACCAGCAGGCCGTCGTCGACCGGGCCGTCCAGGACCTGCTGGACGTCCACGACGCGCTCGCCGACCTCGCCGTCGCCGAGAGCACCCACCAGGCGCTGCTGGGCAACCACGAACGCGCCTCCACCACCCTCGACGCGTACGCCAAGGAGGGCCTGCCCCCCGAACCCGCCGTGGTCACCACCCCCCGCAGCGGCACCACCCTGACCCACCGCTTCGGCCTGCGGCTGACCCCCGGCCTCGCCCCCGACCACGGCGTGCCGCCGTTCTCCCGCACCACCCCGCGCGCCCAGGCCGAACCCGCCGTCAACGCCTGGCTGCCCACCCTGCTCCCGCCGCCCACCTCCGTCGTCGCCCTGGTCACCTGGACCGACCCGATCACCGGACTGCCCCACAGCCGCGCCGTCAGCCAGGCCGACACCGGCCTGCAACCGATCGACCTGCTCTGGGCGCTGCGCCCGGCGGGCGAGAGCGCCATGACCGACCTCGACGACCGGATCATCGGCGTCGTCATCACCGCCGAGAACCCCCGACCGGACGCCGAACTGACCATCCGCTACACCGAGCGGATCACCGGCCCGGCCGCCGGCCAGGTCCTCGACCCGGTCACCTTCTTCGAACTCTCCCCGCTGATCGGCGCGTTGCGCTCGCTGCTGACCACCGCCCGGCCGCTGCGCCCCAGCGACCTGGTGCCCGCCGCCGGGCCCGCCCCCGCCGACCGGGCCGCCGACACCGCCGTCTCGCTGCCCCGGGAACGCCCGGCCGCGGTACGCGCCTCCCTGGACGCCCTGCGCAAGGACGTCGAGACCTACCTCGCCGCGCTCGCACCGCTCTACCCGGCCGGCGCCCCGCCCCAGCGCCCGAAGATCCTCGCCGCCATCGACACCCTGCTCACCGGGTACGCCGGCCTGGTCACCACGGCCTCCGGCTTCGGCACGGTCCGCAGCGGCTGGGGCGAACTCGCCCTGTGGCGCCGGGGCGTCTTCACCGACGTGCTCGCCGCCGTGGCCGGGGCCGCCACCCGGATGACCACGGCCCTGGCCAAGGCCGACGCGCTGCTGGCCGGCTACGACACGCTGCCGGCCGGCACCTCCGACGCGGAGCGCTTCCGGCTGCTGCAACAGGCGGAACGGCTGATCGCCACCCGGCCCACCGCGCCGCTGCCGGCCCGGCCCGCGGAGCTGCGCCTCGTCGTCGCCAACCGGCGGCAGGCCTTCGACCTCAAGCTCCGCTCGCTGAGGGCGCAGGCGGGGACGGCCAGCACCACGCTCGGCGCGCTGCTCGCCGAGGTCGCCGCGAAGCTCCCGCTGACCGACTTCGACCCGACCGACCTCAGCCTCCAGCCCTTCCAGGACCGGGTCGTCCTGCTCGGCCGCGACCTGCTGGACCGCGCGAACGCGCTGCGCACCGAGATCCTCGCCCGGCTCGCCGCCGCGGACAAGGCCCTCGCCGACCACGACGCGGCGGTCACCGGGCCGGACCAGGTCGGCGCGGCGATCGAGGCACTCAAGGCCCTCCTCGGCCAGGACGTCCTCGCCGTACCGGAGTTCACCCCCGACCCGCAGCTCGCCGCGGACTGGAAGAACGCCCTCGGCGACAGCGACAAGCTCGTCCGGCACCTCACCCGGCCCCCGCTCGGCCGGGACTTCCCCGTCGACGACTGGGCGCACGGCATCGCGCGGGTCCGCGAGAAGCCCCGGCTGTGGGAGAAGGCCGTCCTGCTGAGCGACGCCCTGCGCGGGCCCGGCGGACTCCTCGGCGACCTGCTCGGCTCCGCCGAACCGCAGTTGACGCCGATCCAGCTGCCGTACCGGCCGGACGACCACTGGCTGGCCATGGAGTTCGCCCCCGGCACGACCATCACCGAGGACAAGGTGCTGTTCACCGCCCACTACGCACCCGACCCGCTCGTCCCCCCGCCCACCCGGGTCGGCCTGCTGTTCGACGAGTGGACGGAGGTCATCCCCGCCGAACGCGAGACCACCGGCATCGCGGTGCACTACCAGGGGCCGGACTCCGAACCGCCGCAGGCCATGCTGCTGGTCGTGCCGCCGGTGCGCACCGGCACCTGGGACACCGACGACCTGATCGCCGCGATCGGGGAGACCCTCGACCTGGCGAAGTCCCGGGGCGTCGAACCCGAGCACCTCGACGGCACCGCCTACGCCCAACTGCTGCCGGCCACCGTCCTGTCCGCCACCCGGCAGCCGATCACGATCTCCACCGACCTCG
The DNA here is from genome assembly GCF_042731675.1 of Kitasatospora sp. NPDC059827. Taxonomy (NCBI): domain Bacteria; kingdom Bacillati; phylum Actinomycetota; class Actinomycetes; order Kitasatosporales; family Streptomycetaceae; genus Kitasatospora; species Kitasatospora sp. NPDC059827. The sequence goes on from NZ_JBHWIV010000013.1 coordinate 86,015, forward strand.
CGATCGCCAACCAGCGCTGGAAGGCCGCCCATGACTGAGCCCCGGATCGACGACCTGGCCCAGGCGCTCACCGACCGGGCCCGGCCGGCCGTCGGGATCTGGAACCGGCTGGAGGGCCGGCCGCGCACCACCGACTTCGCGCGGGCGCTGCGGGCCGAAGTACGCGACCCGCTCTGGCTGCTGACCCGGCAGTGGCAGCTCGGCGAGTTCCGCGGCAGCGACGCCGGCTCCCCGGTCACCGCGACCTACTCGATCGCCGGTGCCCGGCCCAGCCGCTTCCGCCCGGCCGACGGGGCCGCCGAACCGCTCCCGCCGGACCGGCCGCTGGAGACCCTGGCCGAGCGGCGCGCGGTGCCGTTCGTGGCGGGCGCCGACCGGATCGCCTTCGACCTGCGGCTGTCGATCGGCCGGCGGTGGCTCAAACTGCTGGGCCGCGACCCGCTGCTGGGCAGCGTGGCCTTCGACTTCCGCGGCCAGTACGTCCGGCTGTACCCGGTCGCCCTGCCCGACCCGACCCGGGACGGCGACGCCCCCCGGGTCGCCCACCCGGAGGTCTGGGCGACCCTGCAAGCCGTCGCCGGGCGCCGGATGGACGGCTACCTGCTCTACCGGCACATCAAGGACGGCGGCCGCGCCTCGGACGGCGTCAACGACCTGCTGCACCTGCACGCTGCCGCGCTCGACGCGCTCGGCGACGGCCTGGTCGCCTGGTTCGACGACCTGATCGACCAGCCGCACGCGGACGACGCCTGGGACCCGCGCCGCCTGGAGCACCGGTTCTCGGTGGCCGGCACCGACCCCTCGGGGGCCGAGAAGGTCCTCACCGCGCGGGAGTACCCGGGCGGCGAACTGGACTGGTACGCCTTCTCGAACGACCCGACCGCCCCGGTCGGCGGCACCGAGCCGCCGCCCCCGCCGATCAACCGCACGGTGTTCCCGGCGCGGCTGCGCTATTCGGGCATGCCGCTGTCGCGCTGGTGGGCGGTGGAGGACGGCGGCACCAACTTCGCCGCGGTGTCGCCGGACAGCACGGACCTGGCCCGGCTGATCTTCCTGGAGTTCGCGCTGGTCTACAGCAACGACTGGTTCCAACTCCCGTGCGAGCTGCCGGTCGGGACGCTGGCGTCGATCCAGGGCCTCGCGATCACCGACGTGTTCGGGCAGCGGCTGTGGATCACCCCGGCGGGCACCGGGCGGGAGGAGGACTGGCAGCGCTGGTCGATGTTCACCCTCGACACGGTCGGCGCCGGCCCCGCCACCGCCGCCGACACCGGCCTGCTGCTGCCCGCGAGCGTGCCGAAGATCGCCGACGGCCCGTCGCTGGAGGAGGTGTCGCTGGTCCGCGACGAGAACGCCGACCTGGTCTGGGGCATCGAACTGACCGTCCCGCAGGCCACCGGCGAGGGCCGCCGGGGCAGCGAGGTCGCCTCCGAGATCCGGGCGTACCACCTGCGGCTGCACCCGCCGGCCCCACCGGACGGGCCGCTCGCGCCGATCGCCTACGAGGCGATGAACTCCGTCCCGGAGAACTGGATCCCGTTCATCCCGGTGCACGTGCCCGGCGACAACCGCACGATCCAGCTCCAGCGCGCGGCGATGCCCGACGTCGTCGGCGTCCTGCCGCCCGTCCAGCCGAGGACCTCCCTGCTGCGGGAGGGGCTGGACGCGACGACGCCGCACGCGTACTTCGTCAACCAGGAGGAGGTGCCGCAGTCGGGCACCCGCCTCACCGTCGCCTACCACCGGACCAGGTGGCGCGACGGACGGGTCTGCGTGTGGCTCGGCGCCGCTCGCGGCGCCGGGCGCGGCCAGGGCTCCAGCGGCCTCGCCTTCGACCTCCTCGTCGACACCCCGACGAAGGCGCCGTGACGCCGCTGCCGTGATGCCGACGCCGTGACGCCGACGCCGTGACGGCGGCGCGCTGCGGACGGTAGCCGGGCCGTCGTCTCGCTCGCCCTGGTCGCCGCAGTCGGCATCTGCCTGGGCATCGCCGCCGTCATCGCCGTCACCGGCATCTCCTTCTCCAACCAGGCCCACCTGCTGGCCCGCCTGGACCAGCTCGGCTCCAACCTGCTCACCGTCGCCCCCGGCAAGGGCGCCGACCAGCAACCGGTCCCACTGCCGCCCACGGCCGAGAAGATGCTCGCCGACATCGCCCCCGTCCAGCAGGTGACCGCGACCGGGGCCACCAAGGCCCAGGTCTACCGCAACGACCTCGTCCCGCCGCAGCAGACCGGCAGCCTCACCGTGCTCGCCGCCCGGCTCAACCTGCTCGACGTCCTGCACGCCACCGTGCGCAGCGGACGCTGGCTCGACGCGGCGAGCGAGAACCTGCCCATGACCGTCCTCGGCGACCGGGCCGCCCAGCGGCTCGGCGTCACCGCTCCCGGTGAGCGGGTCTGGCTGGGCGGACAGTCGTTCCTCGTCACCGGGATCCCGGCCCCGAACGAACTCGCGCCCGAGATCGGCACCGCGGCCCTGGTCGGCTGGCCCCAGGCCACGGCCCACCTGGGCGCGGACGGTGACGATCGGGCACGGGTCCCCCAGTTTGCGGCGCAGCTGGGAGACCAGGACCTCGACGACGTTGGAGTTCGGCTCAGCTCGGCCATCTCGTCCCAGCACTTCTCGATGAGTTCGGCGCGGGAGACGGCCTGGTCCGCGCGGGCGGCCAGCACTTCGAGGACGGCGAATTCCTTGCCGGTCAGGACCGGCAGGACACCGGCGCGGCGGACCTGGCGGCGGGCCATGTCGATCTCCAGGTCGCCGGCGTGCTGGACGGGCGGGCGGACCGTCCCGCTGCGGCGGCAGAGACTGTGCACCCGGGCCACCAGCTCGGCGATGGCGAAAGGTTTCACCAGGTAGTCGTCGCCGCCCCGGCGAAGCCGTCCACCCGGTCGGCGACGGTGTCGCGGGCGGTCAGGAAGAGCACCGGGACGGTGCGCCCGTCGCGCCGCAGCCGCCGGACGTAGTCGACGGCGTCCCCGGCGGGCAGCATCCGGTCGAACACCGCGCAGTCGTAGTCCGTGACGAACAGGGCCTCGTCCGCGGCCGGCAGGTCCGCCGCCTCGTCGACGGCCAGCCCGCCGCCGCGCAGCGCCGCGGCCACGGCGAAGCGCAGGTCCTCGTCGTCCTCGACCACCAGTACTCGCACCGGCGCACTACAGCCCGAGGCCGGAAGGCGCCTGTCCCCGGTGGACGGCGGCAAGGCCCCTGCCCCCGCCCCTGCCCTCGCCGAGCGGATCAGCACCGACGATGCGACGACCCACCGGTCGGGTGCGGGCGCAGAGTCCGGAACCGCCGACCGCCGCCGGTGCGCCACTGCGCCCCCGGCAAAGCGCCGGACGGCGTTGACGCCCGGTGCCGGCGGGGCGGAGCGTGAAGCCTGGCACGTGCCACCCCGTCCGTCCTCACGGAAGAGGAACCGCCATGCGTCGAAGAACCTCCGTCCTGGCCGTCTGCGCCACCGCCCTCGCCCTGCTCCTCGGGTGCGCCGGCACCGCCGGCGCCGCCCCGGTCGCGCACCCAGCCCCGGCCGCCGCGCACCCCGCCCCGGCCGCCACCCCGGCCTTCGGAACCCAGACGCGGATCCCGCTGTACAACCCCGTCCCGGCTGGTTGGGCAGTGATCAGCCAGAACGCCGCGAACCACGACAAGCTCATCGAGTACCTCGGCGGGGCCCCCTTCGGAGCCAGGGTCGCCGTGCTCGCCAACCAGGGCCTGCCGGCCGGCTGGGTGCTCGTCGGCGGCCTGCTCGACGGACAGACCGCGGTGGTGAGCTACCTCGGCGGCGCCCCCCACGGCACGACGGCCATGGCCTACGTGGTCATCCTGGAGCCGGGCGGCCGCATCATCGGCTACCCCGTCCCGGCCGGCTGGCGGGTCACGTCCACCGTCACCCGCAGCGACGGCACGTACCAGGTCCTCCTCTTCCCCTGAGCCGAGCCCGCACGGCCGACCCCTCGCCAACTCCCGCCGTGCCACCACCCGGTCGCCCGCCCCGCGGGCGACCGGGCCCCTCCGTCAGGGCCTCCGGACGAGGGTGTTCCCGCAGGCGCGGCCGACGGTGAAGCGGCTCCGACGGTGGAACTCAGATCTCGTCCCGGCCCGGCTGCGGGTAGCCGACCTCGGCGATGTCCTCGGCCAGGTCTGCGAGGGTGACCTCCGCGTTCAGTGATGACACGAGCTTCTGGCTCAGGGGTCGCAAGGCATACACGTCGCGCACCGCCTCCAAGTCCACGGGCACCTCGTAGTAGTCCTCGGCGAAGCGCTGGAATGCCTCCGGCGAACGGTCGACCAGGAGCTCGAACAGACCCGCTGCCCCGTCGGGGTCGGAACACCCGGAGGGGAAGTCGATCACGCCGTGCCGCCACTGATCATCCGTTGCCTCCCGCCACAGGCAGGTCGTCACGACGGGGACGTCGTCCTCGTCGGTGAACGCCGGCTCCTCGACGAACGGCTTGAAGACCTCCGGAACCTCGTCGACCACTCCCGGCCAGGGCTCACCATCGTTGCGGTAGGGGCTCATCGGTGCTTCGTGGTCGAAGCCGCGGATATAGGCCCCGGCCGCCGAGAACACGATGGAGTACTCGTCGCCCGACCCGTTGCGCATCGACGACATCTCCTCGCCGTCGGCCCAGCCGGCGTTGAAGGAGTAGTACCGGCCCTCCCAGTCCGGGCTCAAGATCGCGTCGAGCATCGCCAGTGAGCGGCACAAGTTCCGCAGGTCAGCGATGGAGGGGAGTCGGCGAGCTACGTCATGGACAGTCACGTGCTCATTCAACCGGATGCCCCTGACATCCAGAATCCGTGCGGTTCTACGGCTGAGTTCCAGATGTGAGCCCGACGTTCAGCCTTCGCCGTCCCCGTAGCGGAACGGTTCGATCGTCCAGGGCAGGCCGGGCCCGTTCCGGTAGGCCGCGAAGCCGGGCGGCAGGGTCGCGGTCTCGGAGATGGAGGCATCCCCCTCCACCAGGCAGGCGAGGCAGTACAGACCGCTGGCGTCCGGGAGGTTCGGATCGTTGACACCGTCCCCGATCAGCCAGTCGCCGTCGCTGTCGTGGACGACCACGAGCGCCGGCAGGCGTCCTTCCCCGACGGTCCGTTGGACCACGGCGCCGAGATCGGGCGGAAACCGCCCGTCGGGGAACGGAAACGGCGCCTGTCGGACCACTGGGTGGGAGGTGTTGTGCATGGCGTCAGTATGGCGATACTTCGCAACGGGATATCGCGCGGGTGGGCGGAGCGACGTCAGCGGGCGATCGAGATCGCGAAGGGTGTGAATCCGCTGGAGCGGATGACGTGCGGGACGAAGAGGATGGCGGCCTCGGTGGCGCGGGCGGTCCGGATTCCGCCGAGGTCGGTGATCCATTCCTGGTGCCAGCCGAGGTCGGTGAGCAGTTCGCCGACGGTCTGCTTGGCCTGCGGGTCCTCGCCGGAGAGGAACGCGGTCGGGGGGTGGGTGAGCGTGGCCGGCGCGGTCATCACCGGGAAGAGCATGGTGTTGAGGGTCTTGACGACGCGCGTTTCGGGGAGTGCTTCCTGGAGTTGCTCGGCGAGGCTCGATCCGGGGTAGAGCAGGTCGGCGGGCAGTCCGTCCGGCCCGTCGGTGGTGGCGTTGGAGACGTCGACGAGGATCGTGCCGCGCAGTTCCTCGCGCAGGGCGACGAGCCGGTCAAGCGAGCCGGCGCCCGGGGTGGCGTTGATGACGATCCCGGCTGTCCGGGCGGCTTCGGCGGCGGCGCCCGGCGTGCGGTCCGCCACGGCCACCTGGTGCCCGGCCCGGGTGAGGGCGGCGGCCAGGTTGCCGCCGACGCGGCCGTTTCCGAGAACGGCGATCGTGGTCATGATGATGTGGTCCTTCCGTGCGTGCGGTAGTTGGTGCGTAGTGGTGCGGGTCAGCGGGTCAGCGGGTCAGTGGGAGAGCGTGGCGACGGCCTCGGCGTGGATTCCGGGCGCGGCGGCCAGGAAGCTCCCGCTCTGCGGGGTCCAGGGGCGGCCCTCGGCGTCGGAGATCCGTCCGCCCGCTTCGGTGACGAGCAGTGCCCCGGGCAGCAGGTCCGCGCGGGCGCCGGCGAACTGCCAGAAGGCGTCGATGCGGCCGGCGGCCACGTTCGCCAGGTGCAGGGTCGCGGGCACGGCGGTGCGGACGACGAGCGCGTCGAAGAGCATCGCGGTGATCGAGGAGCCGACGCGCCGTACGACCTTCTCGTCCTCGTCCGGCCGGGCCTGGCTGGTGGCCACGATGCCCAGGCCGAGGTCCGCGGTGGGGGAGACGTGGAGCGGCCGTCCGTCGAGGTGGGCTCCCGCGCCGGTGAGCGCGGTGTAGGTCTCGCCGGTCAGCGGCAGGTGGACCACGGTGAGCACCGGCCGGTTGTCGCGGACGAGGGTGGCGGTCACCGCCCACTCCGGCAGGGCGTGCAGGTGGTTGACGTTGCCTTCGGCCGGATCCACGACCCACCACTCGCCGGGCGGCAGCGCCCCGCCGTCCAGCTCGTCCTCCACCCAGCCGGCGTCCGGGCGCAGGTGCGTGAGCCGGGGGCGCAGGATGTCGAGGGCCGTGTCGTCGTTGGCGGCGAGCGCGTGCATCAGCTCTTCGCGGGTCCGGTGGTGGACCACCTCGCCGAAGCGCTCGCGCAGCGCCGAACCCGCCTCGCGTACGGCGTTCGCGGTGCGGGCGAGCAGGTCGGCGTCCGAGGAGGCGACGTCGGTGGTCCGAGGCGTTTCGGACATGGTGGTACTCCTGTCTGGGGAGGGGTGTTGAGGCCGGTCGAGGGCCGAACTGCGCTTTGCTTCCCGCGCTTTCGCCTCAACGGTAGACAGCCCGGCGATTGACTTCAAATGCATGTCAAGCACGTCTAGAGTGACTCGCATGCAATTGGATCTGAACCTGCTCGCCGCGCTCGACGCGCTGCTGGAGGAGGGCAGTGTGGCCGGGGCGGCGGCGCGCCTGCATGTCACCGCCCCCGCGATGAGCCGGAGTCTGGGCCGGATCCGGCGCACGACCGGGGACCAGATCCTGGTGCGCACCGGCCGCACGATGACCCCGACGCCGTACGCGATCGCGGTGCGGGCGCAGGTGCACGAGCTGCTGCACCAGGTTCAGGGCGTGCTGGCACCGAGCCGTGAACTCGATCTGGCAACGCTGGAGCGCACCTTCACGCTCCGCTGGCACGACTCCCTGGTCGCCCTGAGCGGCCCCGCACTGCTCGCGGCCGTGCGCGAAGAGGCGCCGGGCGTGCGCTTGCGCTTCGTCGCGGAATCGAGCGTCGACACCCCGGAGTTGCGGCGCGGCGAGGTCGACCTGGAGGCGAACGCCAACCGGCCGAGCGCACCGGACGTCCGCGCCGAGAACGTGGGCGAGTCCCGCCTCGTCGTCGTCGTGAGGCGGGGGCACCCCCTCACCCGTGGCGGGACCGTCACGGCGGAGCGGTACGCCGCCGCCGAGCACGTCACCGTCTCGCGACGCGGAAACCTCGGCAACGCCCTCGACGACGCCCTCGCCCGGCTCGGCCTCACCCGCCGCGTGGTGGCGAGCGCGCCCACGGAGGCGGCCGCGGTGGAGTTCGCGCGCGGCTCCGATCTCCTGATCACCGTTCCCGAGGCCACCACTCGGTCCGCGGTCGCCGACCTCGGCCTGGTCGCGCTTCCCCTCCCGCTCGAACTGCCCTCGGCACCGGTGTATCTGACGTGGCATCAGCGCTACGACACCGACCAGGCCCACGCCTGGCTGCGCGGCCTGGCGCGAACCGCGCTGGCCACGGGCGGAGCGTCGTAGCCGTAGCCGGCGCCGCCCGGCCGCCCCGCCGTACGGTGCTTCAGGAGGACGCCGCGGGGACGAGGTGGTCGAGTCCCTGCGCGCTGCCCGTCGCGGCCTCGATCGAGCGCGGCAGCATGACGCTCTCGTAGGCGCGGACGGCGTCGTCGACGCCGGACTCGGCGACGAGGGCGTGGGCGAGATCGGCGCCGTCGAGCATGGCGAGGTTGGCGCCCAGCCCGACGGGTGGCATCAGGTGCGCGGCGTCGCCGAGCAGTGTGACGCCGGGGACGTGCTCCCAGGTGTGCGGGGCGGGCAGGACGAACAGGGACCGGTGGACGAACCCGTGGTCGCCGTTGCGCAGGAGGTAGCGCAGGCTCTCGTCCCAGTCGTCGAACAGCCTCAACAGGTGTGCCTGCACAGCCTGTTGGTCGCCGAGGTCGACACCGGCGGCCTCGTGCCAGTCCTCGGGCGCGCGGAGCGCGATGTAGGCGCGGATGTGGCCGTTGCTGTTGCGTTGGGCGACCAAGGACCTGCCGGCGCCCTTCGCCAGCATCGATCCGTTGCCGACCAGCCGCGCGAGGTCGGGATGGCGGGTGTCGCAGTCGTCGAATCCGGCCTCGACGAAGGTGACACCGGTGTAGGCGGGTACGGCGGGGGACAGGGCCGGGCGAACCCGGGACCAGGCGCCGTCGGCACCGACCACCAGGTCGAAGTCCTCGGCGGTGCCGTCGCCGTAGTGCAGCCGGCAGGTGCCGTCCGCCAGTGGGGTGACGCCGGTGACGGCACGGTCCCACCGCACCGTGTCCTCGGTGAGCGAGTCCAGGAGCAGACCGCGCAGCTGGCCTCGGTCGATCTCCGGCCGGCCGCCGTCGGCGGACGGCCCCTGCTGTGCCAGGAGGGCGGCGGTGGCGAAGTCGAGCACGCGCCACTCGTCCCCTTCGGGGCGGGCGAGGGCGTGGAACCGGTCGAGGAGCCCCGCCGCACCGAGCGCGGCCTGCCCGGTGCCGGGATGCATGTCGAGGGAGCCGCCCTGCGGGCGGGAGGCGGCGGATGCCTCGCGTTCGAGGACGGTGACGGAGCGGCCGTGCTGCTGGAGGACTCGGGCGCAGGTGAGGCCGCCGAGGCCGGCGCCGACGATGGCGATGCGGGGATCACGAGCAGAGTGCATGGAAGTGCCCCTCGGGAGGTGGGTCGGTCGCCGGGCGGCCCGGCGCATCACCAAGAAACCACACTCGCTCAATAAGTGCAATGACTACACTTTTGCAGCGAATGCACTTCGAGGTACGGTGGGTGGGTGACCGAACCGACCGGGCGCCGCGAGCGCAAGAAGGCCCAGACCCGCCAGTCCCTGGCCGACGCCGCACTCGAACTCTTCCTCGAACGCGGCTACGACCAGGTCGGCGTCAAGGACGTCGCCGACCACGCCGACGTCTCGGTGACCACCCTGTTCAAACACTTCTCCGGCAAGGAAGCCCTGGTCTTCGACCAGGACGACGAACTGGAAGCAGAACTCGTCGCCGCCGTGCGCGACCGCGCCCCCGGCACGTCGATCCCCCGGGCCCTCCGCGAGCACATGCTGCGGAAGCAGACCCAGCTCGCCGTCCACGCCACCGACCCGCGGTTCGCCGACTTCACGCGCCTGGTGCAGGAGACCCCCGCACTGTGCGACTACGCCCACCGCATGTGGACGCGCCACGAAGCGGCCCTGGCCAGGGCCGTCGCCGAGGCGGTGGGTGCGCCCGAGGACGACGTCAGCTGCGCCGCCCTGGCCCGCTTCGCCCTGGAGGCCCGCAGCCTCGTCCTGCGGCACGCCGAACCGCGCCGCGCCGCCGAGGAGGCCTTCGCGCTGCTCGAACACGGCTGGGCGGCCGCCCACCCGGGCGCCTGACCGGGCCGCCGGACGCCGGCCGCTCCGCTGCGCGTGGTGGCGCTGTGCGCCGCGTGGGTCACTCCTCACCCCTACCGGCCACCGTGGTGTCACGCTCGAACCCTTGACCGGATCTTTTCCGTATCGCCATGATGAGCCGTCAAGTTGTGACTCCGCCCTCGGGGGAAGTCCGGTTCGAGTCCGGCGCTGACCCGCAACGGTAGGCCTCCGACCCCGCGTCGGTGGCGAGCCCGAGTACCCGTCGGCGGAGGTGTGTCGTCCACTCCTCCCGTCGTGGTCTGCGGGCCGGAGCTCAGAGGGCTGCCCGGTGCGTCGCCGAGGCCCTCCGGGCGCCTGCGCGCGGGCCCGGAAAGGTCTCCATGCCCGCGCTCCGCCGCACCCTCGGTCTGCTCGCGATACCCGCCCTCGCCCTTGCCGCCGCGCTCCCGGCGGCCACCGCCGCGAGTGCCGCGCCCGCCGCCCCGACCTCGTCCGCGACGTTCCGCCCCGACGCCGCCGCGGGCGGCTGGCTGGCCCGCCAGCTCGTCGGCGGCGACCACTTCGAGTCCGTCTTCAACGGGACCGCCTACCCCGACCAGGGCCTGACCATCGACGCCGTGCTGGCCTTCGCGGCCTCGCGCAGCTCCGACGACGCCGCCGCGAAGGCCACCGCCTGGCTGGCGAAGCCCGAGATCATCAGCGGCTACCTCGGCGACGGCACCACCGAGGCCTATGCGGGCGCGACCGCCAAGCTGCTGCTCGCCGTCGAGGTCCGAGGCGGGGACCCGACGGCCTTCGGCGGCGTCGACCTGCCGACCAGGCTGCGCTCGCTGCAGACCGCCGGAGGCCGCTTCTCCGACCGCTCCCAGTGGGGCGACTACAGCAACGCCTTCGGCCAGTCCCTCGCCCTGATCGCCCTGCACCGCACGCCCGGTGACGCCCCGGCGGCGGCGGTCGACTTCCTGGCGAACAGCCAGTGCGCGGACGGCGGCTTCCCGGTCTCCTTCGGCCAGGCCGCCTGCACCAGCGACCCCGACGCCACCGCGCTCGCCGTCCAGGCCCTCGCCGCCACCGGTCGCGCCGCCAAGGCGAACACGGGACTCGGCTGGCTCACCGCCCACCAGAACGGCGACGGCGGGTTCGCGGCCGCGGGGGCGACCGCCTCCAACGCCAACACCACCGGCCTGGCCACCCAGGCGCTGTTCTCCGGCGGGCGCCTGGCCGCCGGGTTCAAGGGCTGGAGCCGGCTGGTCAAGTTCCAGCAGGACTGCTCCGCCGACCCGGCGGTCCGCGGTGCCGTCGCCTACGACGCGAGCGGTTTCAACGCGGGCAACGGCGCCCGGGCCACGGCACAGGCCGTCCTCGGCCTCGCGGGCACTCCGCTGGCCACGCTCTCCGCCGCCGGTGCACGCCCCGGCGCCCCGACCCTCGCCTGCCCGGCCACGGTTACGGACACGACCACGGCCACGGCCACGCGCTGAACGAGCCCGACTCCAGGAGGATTTCACCGATGACCGACACCTTCACCGCGGTCCGCCGGGCCCGCCCGGTCCGCCCGGTCCGCCGTACGCTCGGGTCGATCGCCGCCGCGGCGGCCCTCACGGCCGGCCTGCTCGGCGTCTCCGCCGTCCAGGCCCCGCAGGCGCGGGCGGACGCCTGCACCGGCACCACCGGGGTCACCGTCGTGGTCGACTTCACCGCCGTCGGCGGCGGCGTCCAGACCGGCTGTGCGCCCGGCGACCCGGCCAACGGCCTGGCCGCGCTGACCGGGGCCGGGTTCTCGTACTCCTTCCACCCGCGCTTCCCGGGCTTCGTCTGCACCATCAACGCCCTGCCGACGACCTGCACCAACCCGACCGGCAGCGCCTACTGGTCGTACTGGCACGCCCAGCACGGCGGCCCCTGGTCGTACAGCAACCTGGGCGCGGGCAGCTACAACCCGGCACCCGGCGACGTCGAGGGCTGGTCCTTCGGCGCCGGCGCCCAGCCGGGCATCACCGCGCCCTGAACCGCGCCCTGAATCGCGCCCTGAACCGCGGACGCCGACCGGTGCCCCGGCCCCTCTCCTGCGAGGGGCCGGGGCACCGGTGACCCCCCACCGCTGCGCGCGTCAGCCCCGGTCCCGCACCGGGTTCTCCCGCTCGGCCACCGTTGACGCCTCATTGACTCTCCTTCGGCCAGCGTGGTCTGATGAACCGATTTTTTGCCCTCGGCATTCAGGGGAAGCCGGTCCAACTCCGGCGCTGACCCGCAACCGTGGACCCACCTGAGGGTGGGTGAGCCGGAATGCCTGGACCGGGGGTGTGTTCACACAGCACTTGCGTCGTCGCGGACTACGACGTGGTCTCGACGGCCCGGTGTTCCCCGTGGGCGGCCGTCGGCTGCGCCGTTTCTCCCGTGTCGACCGACCAGGGAGTCGTCGTGAGGGTCAGCAGCAGTCGTACACGTCACAGAAACCGGGACCTCGCCTCGCTGGTGGTCGCCGGTGCCGTCGCGGTCGCCGCCTGCGGCACGGTCCTGCTGGGACACCCCGAGAGCGCGGCAGCCCGGCCGACGATCCCGGCCCTGACCGGTACCGACCTCACCACCGCCCGGCACGACGCGGACGGCCCCACCGCCACACCGACCCCGTCCGCGGGGAGGAAGCCGGACGCCGCCAAGGGGAGTGGCTACCTCACCGACCCGTCCCGCCTGACCGACGGTCACTACTACGAGGGGTTCCCGGCCTTCGCCGACTTCGGCCTGACCATCGACGGGGCCTACGCCCTCGCCGCGACCGGCACGGACGACGCCGCGCTGCGCAGGATCGTCGACTTCCTGGACCAGCAGGGCAAGGACGCGAGCGCGCGCACCGTCAACGACTGGACCGCCATCGGCACCGAGTACGCCGGCGGCGGGTCCATCGGCAAGGAGGCGCTGCTCGCCGAGGCGGTCGGCCGCAACCCGCGGAACTTCGGCGGCCACGACCTGATCGCCGCCCTCGCCGCGATGGTGTGCACCAAGGCCGACGCGAGCACGGGCTGCGACGCCCCGGGCAACTACACCTACGCCACCTCGGTCTTCTCCCAGGCGCTCGCCGTCATGGCCCAGCTCCGGGCCGGAGAGCCGACCGGTGCCGCTCCCGCGATCGGCTACCTGAGGAGCCTCCAGCACCCGGACGGGTCCTGGCCGAGCCTGATCCCGGCCGCCGGTGACTCGGATGTGGACAGCACGGCCATGGCCGTCATGGCCCTCGCCCTCGTCCCCGGGGACGAGGCCGCCCAGGCGGTCGACAAGGGCCTCGGCTGGCTCGCCGCACGGCAGTTGCCCGACGGCGGCTTCCCCGGCGCGGCCGGCGACTCCACCAACTCGGCCGCGCTGGCCGTCCAGGGCATGACGCTGCGCAAGGCCGCCTACGGGGGACAGATCGCCAAGGCGCTCGACTTCCTCGCTGGGCAGCAGAACGGTGACGGCGGGTTCAACGTCGCCTCCGCCGGGCAGCGGGGGTCGGACGTCCGGGCGTCCACGCAGGTGCTCGGCGGTGCCACCGGCATCTCCTTCGGCACGCTGTCCCGCGACCTCGGCGGCTCGCCGACGCCGACCGGGACGCCGTCCACCACTCCGACCGGCACGCCCACCCCGACGAGTACGGCCACCCCGACGAGTACGGCCACCCCGACGAGTACGGCCACCCCGACGGGTACTCCCTCCACCACTCCGACCGGTACGCCCACCCCGACCGGCACCTCCACGCCGACCGGCACCTCCACCCCGACGACCACGTCCGCCGGGACCCCGACGGGCTCGCCCACCACGACCGGGCCCGACCCGACCACCGGCCCGCCGTCGTCCGGTGGCATCGACGCCCCGTCGTCCGGCGGTGCCGATGCGGTCGGAGGCGTACCGGTGCGGACCGGTTCGGACCACCTCGCGAGCACCGGATCCCAGGCACTGGCGCTGACGGCGGGTGCCGGTGCGCTGACCGCGCTCGGTGCCGCTGCCGTCATCGTCGCCCGTCGCCGCAGCGCGGCCACTCCGGGGCGTCACCGGTGAGCCGGGGACTCGGGGAGCGGCTCGCCCGGCTGTCCGGGGCGGCGGCACTGACCTCCGCGCTGGCATTCGGCGGCCTCGCCGTGGGCGTGGTCCCGGCTGCTGCTGCGCCGTTGCCGATGGAGCAGTGCACCCCGACCTCCGGGGTCGTCCTCGCCGTGGACCTGAGCAAGTGGGGCGGCCCGCTGCTGCGCTCCTGCGGCTCCACGCCCACCACCGGCTACACCCTGCTGAACCAAGGGGGTTGGAAGACCACCGGCACCGGCCACGACGGCCCGGCCTTCATCTGCCGGATCGGCTACAGCGGTTACCAGGGCGGCAAGCAGTTCCCGACCCCGGACCAGGAGAAGTGCGTCCTGACACCTCCGGCCACCGCGTACTGGTCGTACTGGCACGCCGATCCGGGCCAGAACGAATGGTCCTACAGCCAGCTCGGGGCGATGCTCTACCAGCCGAAGCCCGGCAGCGTCGACCTGTGGATCTTCGGCGGCACCAACGTGGAGGGCACCGAGGGGCGTCCGACCTTCTCGCCGGACAGTGTCCGGGCCCACAACCCCGGCCCCGGCGGGCAGCCGGCAGACCCGGGCCAGGGCACGACGGGCGGCTCCGGCGGAGCAGCGGGCGGTTCCGGGGGGACGGGCGGATCGGGTACGACGGGCGGATCCGGTACGACGGCTGGATCGGGTACGACGGGCGGCAGCGGCTCCGGCGCGACCGGCCGGGGCCCGTCCCCCGCCGCACCCCGGCCGGGCGGAGCCCGTCCGCCCGCGCCCGCCACGACCCCGGGAGCGGGTACGGGTGCCGCCGACACCCCCGCGGACGGCATCACCCCGCCGGGCGCGCCCGAGCCCACGCCGGTTCCGGCCGAAGTGTCCACCGCCCCGCCGACCGCGCCCCCGAGTGACGGGCCGACACCGCAGACGGCCGTGGCCGCGGCCGGGGTGACGTCCGCGCCCGCCGTGCCCGGCGGGGTGGTGGACGCCGACCCGGTGGCCGACGCCCCGCACGACGCCGGCTCGATGGTTCCCGCGGTGCTCGGGTCGGTCCTCGTCGTGGCGCTGGGCGTGGCCACGGTGGTGGCCGCCCGACGCCGTCGCCGACGGGCCGAGTGATCCGGTGAGCACGTTCGACACCCGCCGTCCCGGCTCCCCTCGGCGTGCCGCCGGGCGGAGCGCGGGGGGCCGGCGCGCCCCGCGCAACCTTCACCCGCTGGCCTGGTGGGCCTGGGCGCTCGCCCTGGCGACAGCGGCCAGCCGCACCACCAACCCCTTGCTGCTCCTGCTCGTCCTCGCCGTGCTCGGCTACGTGGTCACCGCCCGCCGCAGCGAGGCCCCGTGGGCCCGCGGGTTCACCTACTACCTGTGGCTGGCGCTGACGGTGGTGGCGATCCGGGTGGTCTTCCGATGCGTCTTCGCCACCGGTATCACCCCGCACGACCACCTGCTCTTCTCCCTGCCGCACATCCCCACCCCCGACTGGTACGCGGGGATCCGGATCGGCGGCCCGGTCTCGCTGGAGGCCACGCTCTCCGCGGCCTTCGACGGGCTGCGGCTGGCCTGTCTGATCTGCTGCATCGGCGCCGCGAACACCCTCGCCAACCCGAAGCGGGCCCTGCGCGTCCTGCCCGGTGCCCTGTACGAGCTCGGCGTCGCCGTGACGGTGGCGCTCAGTGTCGCGCCCCAGCTGGTGCAGAGCGTCCAACGGGTCTCCCGGGCACGGCGGTTGCGTGCGGGGCGGCGCAAGGGCGTCCGTGCCCTGCGGAGCATCGTGGTGCCGGTCCTGGAGGACGCGCTGGAGCGTTCGCTCGGCCTCGCGGCCGCGATGGACTCGCGCGGCTACGGGCGTTCCGGCACCGCCTCGCGCCGGTCCCGCCGGCTCACCGGCGCGCTGATGCTGCTCGGCATGTGCGGCCTGTGCGCCGGGGTGTACGGACTGCTGGACGGGACGGCCCCGGCCGCGCTCGGCCTGCCCGCCTTCCTCGCGGGTGCCGTGCTCTGCGTGGCGGGTCTGCTGCTCGGCGGGCGCCGGGTGCGGCGCACCACCTACCGGCCGGACCGCTGGCGGGCCGCCGAGTGGGGCGTGGCCGGTTGCGGAGTGGCCGCCGCCGTGCTGCTGTTCGCCACCGTCGGCTACGACGCCACCGACCTCAACCCCTCCCTCTACCCGCTGACCTGGCCGACGCTGCCGCTCGTCCCGGTGCTCGCCCTGCTCCTGGCGGGTGCGGCCGGGATCGTCTCGCCGCCGCCCGGCCGCACGCCCGGACCCACCGCCGTGCCGGGGCCGCGCCCGACCGCGTACCCCGACGACGACGCCACCACCACCACGACCACCACCGACCGCACGACCTCCGAGGTGAGCACGTGATCCGATTCGACCGGGTCGGCGTGGTGTACGACGGCGAGAGCACGCCCGTCCTGCGCGACGTCGACCTGCACATCCCGGAGGGCGAGTTCTGCCTGGTGGTCGGCCGTACCGGGGCGGGCAAGTCCACCCTGCTCGGCGCCGTCAACGGCCTCGTGCCGCACTTCACCGGCGGCACCCTGCGGGGCCGGGTCACCGTGGACGGCCGGGACACCGCCCACCACCCGCCGAGAGAACTCGCCGACGTGGTCGGCGTCGTGGGACAGGACCCGCTCGCCGGCTTCACCACCGACACGGTGGAGGAGGAACTCGCCTACGTCATGGAGCAGTTGGCGATCCCCCCGGAGGTCATGCGCAAGCGGGTCGAGGAGACCCTGGACCTGCTCGGCCTGGCCGAGCTGCGCCACCGCGCCCTGCACGAGCTCTCCGGCGGCCAGCAGCAGCGCGTCGCCATCGGATCCGTCCTCACCGCGCACCCCCGCGTACTGGTCCTGGACGAGCCGACCTCCGCGCTCGACCCGACGGCGGCCGAGGAGGTGCTGGCCGCGATCACCCGGCTGGTCCACGACCTCGGGGTGACCGTCCTGCTGGCCGAGCACCGCTTGGAGCGAGTCGTCCAGTACGCCGACCGCGTCGCCTACCTGCCGGGGGACGGGACGGTCGTGCACGGTCCGCCCGCCGAGGTCTTCCGGGACACCGCGATCGCGCCGCCCGTCGTCGACCTCGGCCGCCTGGCCGGATGGCGGCCACTGCCGCTGTCCGTCCGGGACGCCCGCCGCGCCGCCGCACCGCTGCGGGAGCGGCTCGCCGACGTGCCGGTTCCCCCGCCGCGCCGGGCAGCGGTGGCGGGGGAACCGGTGCTGGAGGCGAAGGGCGTGGTGGTCCGGTACGGGCCGGTGGCCGCCGTCCGGGACGTCCGGCTGGACCTGCGCGCGGGCGAGGTCACGGCGCTGATGGGCCGCAACGGCTCCGGCAAGTCCTCGCTGCTCTGGGCCCTCCAGGGCTCCGGGCCCCGCCAGGGCGGCAGCGTGAAGGTCACCGGAGCCGGAGCCGGAGCCGGAGCCGGGGCCGGGGCCGGGGGCGGCCCGGCCGCGGACCCCGGGCGCCTGTCTGCGGCCCGGGCCCGTCGGCTGGTCGGGCTCGTCCCGCAGACCCCCACCGACCTGCTGTACCTGGAGACGGTCGCCCAGGAACTCGCCCAGAGCGATGTCGAAGCCGAGGGCGCCGACGGGCCGACCGCCCGGCAGATCCTGGACCGCCTGGCCCCCGGGATCCCGGACGACACCCACCCCCGGGACCTCTCCGAGGGGCAGAAGCTGGCCCTCGTCCTGGCGATCCAACTGTCCGCCGCACCACGGGTCGTGCTGCTGGACGAACCCACCCGAGGGCTCGACTACCACGCCAAGGAGGCGCTCACCGGCATCGTGGACGCGCTCGCCGCCGAAGGCCGTACGGTCGTCGTCTCCACCCACGACGTCGAGTTCGTCGCCTCCGCCGCCGACCGCGTCGTGGTGATGGCCGAGGGCGAGATCGTCGCCGACGGGCCGACCGCCGAGGTCATCGTCGCCTCGCCCACCTTCGCCCCGCAGACCGCCAAGATCCTCGCCCCACTCGGCTACCTGACGCCCCGGCAGGTCGCCGAGGCCCTCGAACCGGCGGAGGCCGCGCGATGACCGCCGTACGGATCCCCGGCCGGGCCCGCGTCGTCGTCGCCCTGGCCGCCTTCATCGGCCTGGTCGCCTTCACCTGGCCGTTCGTCGTCGCACCCGGGAAGTTCGGCTCCAACTACGCCCCGCCGCTGATCTTCGGCGCCCTGCTCGTCCTGGTCCTCGCCGTCGTCATCGCCGAGATCTCGGCCGGCGGCATCGACGCCAAGGCGCTCGCCATGCTTGGCGTCCTGTCCGCCGTCAACGCCGGGCTCCGACCCCTCGGCGCCGGGACGGCCGGCGTGGAGACGGTCTTCTTCATCCTCGTCCTGGCCGGCCGCGTCTTCGGCCCCGGCTTCGGCTTCACCCTCGGCTGCACCTCGCTGTTCGCCTCCGCCCTGCTCACCGGCGGAGTCGGCCCCTGGATGCCCTACCAGATGTTCGGCTGCGCCTTCGTCGGCATGCTCGCCGGCCTGCTGCCGAAGACCCGGCGGCGCCGGGTGGAGGTGCCCGTGCTGGCCGTGTACGGGGCCTTCTCCGGCTACCTGTTCGGCTTCCTGCTGAACCTGTCCTTCTGGCCGTTCTCGACCGACCCGAACAGTTCGATCGCCTACCTCCCCGGTCTGCCCTTCACCGAGCAGTGGCACCGCTACCTGCTGTTCGACCTCGCCACGTCGCTCGGCTGGGACACCGGCCGCGCCGTCACCACCCTGACCGCCGTGCTCGTCGTCGGGCCCGCCGTCCTGACCGTCTTCCGCCGAGCGGCCCGCCGCGCCAACTTCGAGCCCACGGTGCACTTCGAGGCCCCGGACGGCCCGGCCGCCGCGGCGGAGCCACGAACCGTCGCCCACCCCACCGGGCAGGCGCACGCCTGAACCGAAAGGGCCGCGTTCGCGGTGGCCGTCCTGGACGGGGCGCTGCTCGGGTACGGGCTGCGGGAGGCGAGGTGGCAGCCGACGCCGGGCGGCCTGTTCCCGCTGTCGCTGCCCGCCCGCGACGCCGTTCCCGTCGCCGACCCGGCCGAGCTCGCCGCGCGGTTCGCGGCGGAGGTGCTGGACGGGCCGGTGCGGGAGCTGGGCGAAGCGGTGGCCGCCTACTCCGTCTCGCCGCGGATCCGCTGGGGCAACGTCGCGTCGGCGGTCAACGGAGCGGCTGCGGGCGTCGCCCGCTCGCGGCCGGAACTCGCCCTGGCAGCAAGGGAGTTCGCGAGGCACCTGTTGACGGTTCCGCCGCTGCGCGGGGCCGGCACCGTGGCCGCGGACGGCGCCGGTTTCCGTCGCCGCAGCTGCTGCCTCATCTACCGGGCCGCACCGGACCGGGCCGGCGCGCTGTGCGGCGGCTGCATCCTCGCCGGGCCGGCGGACGCCTGAGCGGAGCAGGGCCCCCGCAGGCCTGCCGCAACCCCCCCAGGCACGGCCGATCCCAGGAAGGATGATGAGCGGAGCCATGGCCCCACGCGAGGACCGACTGCCCCGGCGGCCCACCGAGGCCCCGATCGGCTGACCGGCCGATCGCAGGGGCGACCGGCCGTGCGGTTTTCGGCCAATAGGGGTGCGGGCGCCGGGCCGTTCCACGACTCCGCTTAGGGATACCCGCGGGCATGTTATTGAACATGTCCCTGACAGGAGCGTCCGGGCGGTGACGGCCGGACGCTGTGACGGGTGTTCCGTTTGGAGGCGCGGCGGTTCGGCGCTTCCGGCCAAGGTGTACCGGCCCTGTTCCGTGGGGTCCGTCGTTCGCGGAGGATTCGTTGCCCGAGTCCTCCGGTCGGGACCGGAGGAGCGTGGATACGCGTCCTGCCGTGCCACGGGTCCGGCGGACGTCAACGGGGTTGGAGGGGGCTTTGTCCAGAGGTGCCGGCATGGCGCGGTCGTCCGCGCGCTCGCGGTTCCGGTGGATCGTGTTCGTGGTGGCGACGGCGCTGGTGGCTCCGTTGGCGCAGGCGGGAGGCCTGCCACCGGCGCAGGCGTCCGCGCCCGCCTCCTCGCCCGCGTCCTCACCCGTATCCGTGGCATCGAGAGCGGTGCCGCGGGACCTGCCGATCCTGTCGGTCCCGTCGGGGGCCGGGCAGCAGTCGCAGGCCGAACTGCGGGAGCCGAAGGCCGACTTCGCACCCTTGGCGACCAGCGGGGATCCGCGCTCCGACGAGCGGGGACGCGAGCGCGCCGCAGCCCAGGAGGCGCCGCAGACCAGCCCGGTGTCCCCGGTCGACGGCGCCGTGGTGGGGACGGAGACGCCCGCGCTGCAGGTGGCCGCGGCCGGTGACGGCGTCCTCTACTGCTTCAAGGTCTCCACCGGGTTCGACGGCCGTTCCGGCAGCGTGGTGGACTCCGGGTGCCTCGACCAGCCGCAGTGGACGGTCCCCAAGCACGTGCTGCACGACGGCGGCCGGTACACCTGGACGGCGGCGACCGCGGTGTCCGGCGGGACGACCGCCACGCCGCCCCAGTGGGTCGGGCACTTCACGGTCAACCAGCGGGTCGGCGACCCGGGGCCGGCACCGACCGACCACCTGGGCCCGGTCACGGTGAACCTGTTCAACGGCAACGCGCACGTCGAGGCCGCCGGGCCGGCGTTCCAGACCGTCGGCGGATCGGCGGGCGTCAACCTCGCCTACAACTCCCGGGAGGGCGCCCCGCACGGCGTCCGAACCTCGTACTTCAACGACTCCCGGCACACGGGGACCCCGGACGCGATCCCGGTGATGGTGCGCGGCGAGTCACAGGTCAACCTGGACTGGGGCATCCCCTGGACCGGCAACCCGGACAACCTGCCGTGGCGTGACAACCCGATGCCGCCCGCCCTGGACAAGAACTGGTTCGTGGTGCGCTGGGAGGGCCAGTTCAAGGCCCCGGTCACCGGGGACTTCCGGTTCGCCGGCGCCCACACCGACGGCGCCCGGATCTGGCTGGGCGACAAGCTCGTCTACGACAACGCGGGGCCCGCCGAGCCCGGCAACGACTTCCTGCTGCCCGGCCCGCGCCAGGCCGGCGAGCTCGCGTTGAAGGCCGGCCAGTTGGTGCCGATCCGGGTCGAGCTGTACCACCACTCCGACGACCGTCCGCGCATGGTGCTGTGGGCCAAGAGCAGCACCGGCACCGACGACCACCGCGCCCACAACCTGGATCCGAGGATCGTGCCGACGGAGTGGCTGCTCTCCGCGGACTCCCAGGCGCTGCCGGCGGGTTGGACGCTGTCGGCGCAGTCCAGCGGCTACAGCCGTGCCGAGATGCTGGACGGCTCGGTGGTGCTCACCGACGGAGCCGGCGGCAAGCACACCTGGGCCAAGGCCTCCACGGGCGGCTACGCGCCGCCGGCCGGTGAGGACGGCGTCCTCGCCTTCGACACCTCGGGCCGGATCACGCTCACCGAGGGCGACACCGTGTCGCTGTTCAACCCCGACGGCACGCTGGCGGCGGTGGAGTCGGTGCTGGACGGCAAGAAGCCGGCCGCCCTGCAGTACCTCTACAGCGGGACGCCGCCGCGGCTGACGCAGATCAAGGACCCGGTCTCCGGCCGGTCGCACCAGCTCTTCTACAACACCGACGGCGGCGACGGCTGCTACGGCGCAACGCCCCGCCCGCCCGGCTCGGACCCGGCGCCGCCGCAGATGCTCTGCCGCATCCGGTACTGGGACGGCAGCGAGACCAGGCTCTGGTACCAGATGGGCACCCTGGCCCGGGTCGAGAACCCCGGCGCGGTCATGCAGGACTTCGACTACCTGGGCCGGGCCTCGGCCAAGCAGCGGTACGACGAGGCCGGGGACAACGAGGAGGAGAAGCAGAAGGCCCTGGACAGCATCGGGCCGCTGGCCACCATCCGGGACGCCCTGGCCTACGACTGGGTGGCGCACCAGGCCCCGTCCGCGGCGAACGCGTGCACCAACACCGGTGACACCGCCGCCGCCTGTACGGTGATCGGCTACGACTCCGTGACCGAACAGCCCCAGGAGCCGCCCGCCCTGCGCGCGGTCCAGGTGCTGGCACCGGCCCCGGACGGCCGCTCCGCCGACAAGCGCGCCGAGCACTTCTACCAGTACTACCTGGAGCGCAAGCAGGCCACCGTCGCCCTGGCCGGGGTGTACGACTCCACCCGCTCCCGCACCGTCACCTACGACGACGCCGGACGCACCCTGGTCACCACCGACTTCACCGGGGCGAGCATCGCCGCGGAGTGGAACACCAAGGACCAGGCCACCGCGGCCGTCGACAGCGCCGGCCGCCGCTCCACGACGGTCTACGACCACGCCGACCGCCCGGTCGACAAGTACGGGCCCGCGCCGGCGTCCTGCTTCACCGGCCAGACCCCGACACCCGCCTGCGCGGCGAAGATGCCGCACACCCACACCACCTACGACGAGGGACTGGCGGGGCTGTCGGCCGCCTTCTACGACAACCCGGAACTGGCGGGCGTGCCACAGGCGTTCGCCACCGGGGTCGGCTCCGCCGACGGGGCGCTGTCACGGTCGTGGGGACCGAGCCCGCCGGTGGCGAACACCGGCGGCTGGTCCGGACGCTTCACCGGCGAGGTGCAGTTCCCGGCCGCCGGGCAGTACGGCCTCGGGTTCACCGCCGTCGACGGCGTCCGCCTCTGGGTCGACGACGTCCTGACCGTCGACAGCTGGAGCGACAAGCCCGCCACCGCGGTCACCGGCACGTACGCCAACACCACGGCCGGCAGCCGGCACCGCGTCCGCGTCGACTACTACAACCGCTCCGGCACGACCGGGGCCCTGGCCTTCACCTGGACCCCGCCCGGCACCGGTACCCCGGTCCCGGTACCCGGGACGAACCTCGCACCCCGCTACGGCTGGGCGACGGGCACCACCACCGACGACACCTCCGGCGGCGACCAGGAGCGGGCACCGTCCAGGCGTGGTGCGAGCGGCTACGCCGACCCGGCTGCCGGCATCGACCCGGTGTACGGACTCAAGGTGTCCGCGACGGCCGACCCGGGCGGGCTCAACCTCACTGCCCGCTCCACCTTCGAACAGCCGGGCACGGGGTACCTGCGCAAGCTGGCCGAGGCGCTACCGGCCGGCGACATCACCGACCCCGACCGGCGTGACACCACCACGTACTACGGCGACACCGAGACCCGGGCCAACCCGTGCGACCCGAAGGCCCCGGCCGCCAACCAGGCCGGTATGACCAAGACGGTCACCGGAGCCAAACCGGGCAGCGGGTCGGCGTTCACCAGCGAGACGGTCTACGACGAGGCCGGCCGTCTCGTCGCTGAGCGCGTCAACGACGAACCGTGGAGCTGCACCAGCTACGACGTACGCGGGCGGACGATCCAGAAGGTCTTCCCGGCCTTCGGGGACAAGCCGGCGCGTACGGTCGGTTACGACTACGCGGTCGGCGGGGACCCGCTCACCTCGAAGGCCGGCGACGCGAACGGGTCGATCACCACCGTGATCGACCTGCTCGGCCAGGAAGTGGGCTACACGGACGCCAACGGCGTCACGTCGACGTCCACCTACGACCAGGTCGGCCGGTTGGCCACCGACACCACCACGGTCAAGGGCGTGTCCAGCACCGTGTCCTACGCCTGGAACGACGCCAACCAGCTGACCCAGGTCAAGCTCGACGGCACCGTCGTCGCCACCCCCGCCTACACCGCCGCGGCCGAACTGGCCGCCGTCGCCTACGGCAACGGATCCCGCCTCGACTCGTTGACGCGCAACGACTCGGGCAAGCCCACAGCGCTCGCGTGGAAGACCGTGGCCTCCTCCGTGGTCGACACCGTCACCCGCTCCCGGGACAACCGCATCACCGACGACGCGGTGACCGAGGACGGCAGGAACACCGCGAGCTACTCCTACACCTACGACCCGGTGGGCCGGCTCGTCGCCGCGACGGTCCCGCACCACCGGCTCACCTACCGGTTCGACCCGGCCGACGGGTGCGGACCGGCCAGGACCTCCGGGCTGAACACCAACCGCACCGCGTCCACCGACAGCCGCGACGGCGCCGCAGCGGTCACCACCGACTACTGCTACGACGGCGCCGACCGGCTGACCGCGACCACCGGCGGCCTGGCGCTGGAGTTCGGCTACGACGCCCGCGGTGACGCCGTGAAGATCGGCGGCGACACCCTCGGGTACGACTCCACCAAGCGCCACGTCTCCACCACCACCGCGGGTGGCACCAGCATCGTCTACACCCGCGACCCGGCCGACCGGTTGACCGGCCGGACCGTCACCGGAGCCGCCGACCAGTCGAAGAACGGGACCACCCGCTACTCCTACACCTCCAAGCACGACGACGCGGACCTGGTCCTCGACAAGGACGGCGCTCTGCTGCAGCGGATCGTGGCGCTGCCCGGCGGGGTCCTGCTGACCAAGAACTACGACCGGACCGCCACCACCAACTGGTCCTATCCCAACATCCACGGCGACGTGCTGTTCACCGCCGACGGTACCGCCGCCCGTACCGGCGCCCTGCACCTGTACGACCCGTTCGGGCAGAACATCGACCCCACGACCGGCGCTTTCGCCGACGTGCCGACCCCGGCCACCGCGGCCGGCGGCATGGACTTCGGCTGGTTGGGCCAGCACGAGCGGCCGGTGGAGCACTTGGCCGGTCAACAGGCCATCGAGATGGGCGCCCGCGTCTACCTGCCGGTGCTGGGCCGGTTCCTGCAACTGGACCCGGTGTCGGGCGGATCGGCCAACGACTACGACTACGTCAACGGCGACCCGGTCAACGGACTGGACCTGGCCGGGACGTTCTCCTGGAAGTCGGTGGTGCACGTGGCGACCACCGCGGCCGAGGTGGTGGCCTACGTGCCCGGCCCGATCGGAACGGTCTCCTCCGGGTTGGCGGCCGCGGGCCAGCTCGCCCAGGGCAACAAGGCCGCCGCGGCGATGGACGCGCTCGGCATGATCCCCGGCGGCAAACTCGCCAGCACCGTGGCCAAGGACGCCGCCAAGGAGGCCTCGACGCTGGGCAGGGCCGCCGCGGCCGTCGAGAGGTGCAACTCCTTCTCCCCGGACACCCAGGTGGAGATGGCCGACGGCAGCACGAAACCGATCAGTGAGATCCACGAAGGCGACCAGGTCATGGCCACCGACCCGGCCACCGGTGTCACGGTCGGGGAGCCCGTCGCGGAGGTCATCGTCGGTCACGGGACCAAGCACCTGATCGACATCGTCGTCCGGGGCCCGCAACGGGCGGCGATCACCGCCACCGCCGGCCACCCCTTCTGGGTCCAGGACCGTGGCTGGGTCGACGCCGGAGACCTCAGGGCCGGAGACCTCGTCCGCGACCCGTCGAGCGCCGACACCGTGTGGGTCGCCGCGGTCCACGACCGCGGTGAGGTCGCCGACCAGAGCGTCTACAACCTCAGCGTCAGCGGAATCCACACCTACCACGTCCGGGTCGGCACCGAATACCTCCTCGTCCACAACGCCGCGTGCCCCCTGCACGGGAACGACGCCGTCAAGGAATGCCCGTTGTGCCGCATCAACGGCACGGGGGAGCGCAAGGCGGTCGACCCCGTGGCGGAGCACGAAGTGGGGGCCAAGTCGACCCGGGAGGAGGCCAGCGCGCGAGTGGACGTGGTGGACAACCTCATCCACCCCCAGGCCGATCCGAGCGGCCTGGGCGCGGCGATCCTAGCCGGCGCCGCAGCCGCCCGACTGGGGCACACGACGAGGAACGTGATCAGCAGGTTCAGGAGGTAGCGGAACGCCGTCGGAAGCCCCGGTCGCCCGCCGGTCGACCGGAACACCCACCATGGGAGGACCACGCGTGGCCAGAACCACAGTCAGGAAGAGAAGATCGTTGTGGCGGGTCGCGACCGCCATCGGCGCGATGGTGGGTGCGGTCGTGGGGGTCGGCGCGGTGCCGGCCACCGCCGCGCCCCCGGCGGAGGCGAGCCTCACAGCGCTGGTCCAGCTGACCTTCGCCAACGTCAGCAACGGGAAGCTGCTGGACATCCAGGACGGCAGCTTCGACGACAACGCGGCCGTCTCCGTCAACCCGGCGCCGGGGTCCGCCACGACGTGGCGCATCAACACGAACATGAGCCTCGGCTCGGGCTTCGCCATCGTCAACACCACCACCGGCAAGTGCGTGGACCTGACCACCGCCCGCTACCAGCTGCGGCAACAGCCCTGCGACGGGCGGGCGTCCGAGCAGTGGTACTTCCAGCCGATCGCCGGATCGGCGCAGAAGGCGTTCAGGATCCGCCAGGTCGGCGACAACTCCTGCCTGACCGTCCAGATACCCCCCGCCTACGACAACTGGGCGTACACCTACCGCTGCGACAACACGCCGTACCAGCAGTGGACGCTGCCCGACGCGGTCTACCAGACGGCGTGGAACATGGCCGTGGACTACGCGGCCGCCCGGTGCAACAAGGACACGGCGACCTGCTCGTGGTCCACGACCAGCCAGACACCGCCGTTCACGCTGCCGGAGGCCTGTGTCTCCCCGATCTGGTTCAACGACACCTCGACCACGATCCCGTGGGAGTTCTCGCTGAGCACCACCACGGGGTGGACCAACACCATCGGCTTCAAGCTCGGCGGGAGCCTGAAAGTCGGCGGCAACATCGGCCTGGCCAACGTCGAGCTGACGATCACCGGTGAGATCAACGGATCGACCACGCTGGACCTCAAGCAGGAGCTGGGCAGCAAGCTGACCGTGAGCGTGCCCCCGCGCCAGTACGGCTGGGTCACGCTGTCCGAGCTGGCCACGAAGGCCACCGGAACCTTCACGTTCGACGCCCAGGGCTTCCCCTGGACCGCCGACGACACCATCACCGTGCCCCTCAAGTACGACACCAACGGCGGCGCGAGCATCTACAGCGCACGGACCAGGCCCACGTTCACCAACTGCGCCGGAACGTAGCAGCGCCCGGTCGGGTGAGGGGGTGTGGTGGCCCAGGCCCCCACACCCCCACCGCGCGCTGTGTGGTCACCCCCCTCGACTATACCACGTCGACCTGTGTCTTATACACAACAGACGCAGCCGACGATTTAGGGTGTGTTGATATAG